>JARDZI010000490.1 GCA_029240935.1 Clostridiales bacterium | reverse complement strand
GATCAGGAGTAACTCCAGCGTTTATAAGAGCATCCTCTGAAAGTTGTGAATGAGTTGTGCTTGCAGGGTGTATAACAAGGGATTTCGCATCAGCTACATTAGCAAGCAGTGAGAATAACTTAAGACTGTTTATGAATTTCTTACCTGCTTCAAGCCCACCTTTTATTCCAAAAGTAAATATGGAACCAGAACCCTTTGGGAAATATTTTTTAGAAAGTTCATAGTATTTACTTCCTTCAAGTTCAGGATAGTTCACCCATGTTACTGATGGATGTTCACTTAAAAACTTAACAACCTTTCGAGTATTTTCAACATGTCTTTCTACTCTAAGGGATAAGGTTTCAAGTCCCTGTAGTAATAGAAATGAATTAAACGGGCTTATGCAGGCACCTGTATCTCTTAAAAGCTGTACTCTAGCTTTTAAGATGTAGGCAATGCTACCAAGATCTTGCGCATAACGTATTCCATGATAACTTGGATCAGGTTCAGTAAAACCAGGAAACTTTCCGCTTGCAGCCCAGTCAAAATTTCCTGAATCAACAATAACACCACCAATGGAATTACCATGACCACCGATAAATTTAGTAGCAGAATGGACTATAATATCAGCTCCAAATTCAAAAGGTTTTATAAGGTAAGGGGTTCCAAAGGTATTATCTACGATAAGTGGTATTCCGTTTTCATGAGCTATAGCGGAAACTGCAGATATATCAACAAGATTAATTCCAGGATTACCAATTGTTTCGATATATAATGCTTTTGTCTTATCATTTATAGCAGAACGGAAATTTTCTGGATCATCGGGATTTACAAATTGCACTTTTATACCAAGTCTAGGTAAAATAGAAGTAAACAGATTGTAGGTTCCGCCATATAATGTACTTGCTGAAACAATTTCATCGCCTGAGTTTGCTACATTCAATATGGAATATGTGATTGCAGAAGAGCCTGAAGAAACAGCAAGAGCCCCAACTCCGCCCTCAAGTGCTGCAATTCTTTGTTCAAATACATCTGTAGTAGGATTTCCAATTCTCGTGTAGATATTTCCGGATTCCTTTAAAGCAAATAAATTTGCTGCATGATCTGCATCATTAAATACATAAGAAGTTGTTTGATAAATTGGAACAGCTCTTGAACCAGTAGTAGGATCAGGAGTTTGACCAGCATGTACTTGAAGTGTGTCAAATTTTAGTTTTCGTTCACTCATTTTATAAAAGCCCCTTTCTATTTTTAAATTATATAACCACTGATATAATTGTATCGTGGAATTATAAACTAGTACTAAGAATAAACTAAAGAATAAATATAAAAAACCCCTTCTGAAAGATTTGCATAAATAGAAAAACTATTACAAAACAGGTTGCCGGGCTTCAAAGGGCCAGTCCCTCCGCCACTCTAGATAGAATCATATTAACTTTTAAATAATAATACTATATCTGGCAGTAGGTGTCAACAATATTTTTTAAAAAAGTATATACTTATTGGTTGACAATTTATAGAAAACTTTATATAATAATATCAAACATATAAGAATAGTAGGATATATGTTTGAAATAAATAAATATACTTTAGAAATTATAAAAAATCATTTTATGATGGACATAATAAATTATATGTAATAACAAATAATAAGATTGATAATTTTGAGGAGGATGTAAAATGAGTAAAATTGTAAAAAATTTAACTGACCTAATAGGAAATACTCCATTATTGGAATTAACAAACTATAATAAACTTAATGAAGTTGGGGCAAGATTAATAGCGAAGCTAGAGTATTTTAATCCATTGAGCAGCGTTAAGGATAGAATTGCATATGCTATGATAACTGATGCAGAAGAAAAAGGATTACTTAATAAAGATTCAGTAATAGTTGAGCCTACCAGTGGTAATACAGGGATTGGACTTGCATTTGTAGCTGCTGCAAAAGGTTATAAAATTGTGCTTACTATGCCTGAAACAATGAGCGTTGAAAGAAGAAATCTTCTTAAAGCTTTAGGAGCAGAATTAGTTCTGACTCCAGGGTCTGAAGGAATGAAGGGTGCAATTCAAAAAGCTGAAGAACTTGCAAAGACTATACCTAATGCGTTTATACCTCAACAATTTTCAAACCCTGCAAATCCAGAAATTCACAGAAAAACAACTGCTGAAGAAATCTGGAAGGATACTGATGGAGAAGTGGATATTTTTATAGGAGGTATAGGTACCGGTGGAACCATAACAGGAGTTGGAGAAGTAATTAAATCAAGAAAGCCAGGAGCGAAAATAATCGCTGTAGAACCTTTTGACTCTCCAGTGTTATCAGGGGGAAAGCCAGGTCCGCACAAAATTCAAGGTATTGGAGCTGGATTTGTGCCAGATATACTGAACACTGGTGTTATTGATGAAATTTTTAAAGTAAAAAATGAAGAAGCTTTCGAAACAGCAAGAAAGCTTGCTAAATCAGAGGGGCTTTTAGTTGGTATATCTTCAGGTGCTGCGCTTTATGCTGCAACTGTTATTGCAAAAAGAGAAGAAAATAAGGGCAAGACAATAGTTGTATTGTTACCAGATACAGGAGAAAGATATCTATCAACTCCATTATTTAATGAAGCTTAATAAAGACATATAACTTGAATTATACTTTGATAGCTGAAGATGGAAGAAGATTGTGATTACGTCGCAATCTTCTTTTCATGGAGTAATATTTTTATAAAACTATATGATATATTCATAAATCTATGATATACTGTAAACTGTGAAGTTATATATAAGCAGTTTTATAATTTAATTCGTAGTTTTAATAAGGATTATAAAGGGGAGAATGTACATGGAATTACATGAAAAACTTAGTAAGCTTAAAGAGCACTTGAAAAATATGGGGAGTGCAGCTATTGCATATTCAGGAGGAGTAGATAGTACTTTTCTTCTCAGAGTGGCATATGAAGTTTTAGGAGAAAATGTTGCAGCTATTACAGCTAAATCTTCTACATATCCTGAGAGAGAGTTTAATGAAGCTAGTGAATATATTAGTAAGTTAGGTGCAAAGCACATTGTTATTGTTTCTGAAGAACTTGAAATAGAAGGATTTTCAAAAAATCCTAAAAATCGATGCTATTTTTGCAAAAAAGAACTATTTTCTAAAATAAGAGAAGTAGCAGATAAGCATAACCTCAAAGAAGTATTAGATGGATCAAATTTTGATGATCTTGGAGACTATCGACCAGGTATGGAAGCCGCGAAAGAATTAAAAGTTATAAGTCCTTTAAAGGAGTTAGGCTTTACAAAAAATGATATAAGAGTGCTTTCTAAAGAGATGAATATACC
>JARDZI010000136.1 GCA_029240935.1 Clostridiales bacterium | reverse complement strand
AAACATAGTGCCAGGCAAGTGACAAGTGACAAGTTACAAATTCAAGAATTTGTAACTTGTCACTTGTCACTTGCCTGGCACTATATTCTTTTAATGAATATGATTTTTCATATTGAAAATACTATTAGTGGAGGTGTTATAAATGAATACAACTTTAACTACTAAAGAAAAATTCTTACTTGAAGATCAAAAAAGCCATGAGGAGACTTGCATTCAAAAATATTCGAATTATGCTAATCTAGCATCTGACCAACAGCTTAAGAACATGTTTAATAACCATGCTAAAATTGAGCAGGAGCATTTAAATACTATTAACCAGATGCTTAATGGGCAGGTTCCAGCAATGAATAATCAACAGAGTGGAGGCAGCGTTAATCCACAACAGAATCAGCAGCAGCAGCAGCCACAGCAAAACTTGAGTAATATGCAAGCACAGGGCAGCAACAATAGCTTTCAAACTTCAGACAAGGAAATATGCAATGATATGCTTATGACAGAAAAATATGTTTCCAATGCATATGACACTGCAATATTTGAATTTAAAGACCCTCAAATCAGGAGTACATTAAATCATATACAAAAGGAAGAACAGCAGCATGGAGAAGCAATATTTAAATATATGGAGAGCAAGGGAATGTATACACTTAAATAAAAAGCGGCATATTGCTTTTCTAGGATGGATTACAAGAACGTAATAATCTATTTTAGTATTAAGCTAGGCAAAATGGGTGATACAGCTATTGAAGTATTTAATGATACCTACGGCAACCTAATACAGCTTTACCAAAGGCAATGAAGGTGCTGGGCTCGTGACAAGTGACAAATTACTAAATTTGTCACTTGTCACGAGCCTAGCACCTTGTTTTTCACTGTAAGTAATTGTATGATTATATTAGAAATATATTCCTAACAAGGAAGGTGATGTTAAATTGGATACAAGAACTATAATTGAAAAACTTCCTAATGGTTATGTAAATACAAGACGCAATGCTGGATTAAAATTCATAGGTTCCATATACGCATACTGTATATTCAATCTTTTAATAAAAAATAATATATTTTTACTTAGCACTACAGCGTACTATATTATCAGTATATCAATTGGTGCACTCTGTATTTATAATTTAGTATATTATATGGATATTATAAAATATTTCAAAAAAATTGAAATCCTTAATTATCGAGAAATAAATACAATAAAACTTTGGGTAAAGCTTTTACTATGGATGTCTATTTTTATTCTTGGATATTTTGCATTGATACCATTTGTTATATTGATTAGCATCTTAATTGTTGCTTATCTATCTCTAGCTACAGGCGTGATGATTGATTATTAAAAATAGTTTCTTATTATAGAAATGAGTTAAGGGAGCCTAAAAAACTAGGCTCCCTTTTCCTGTAAATAGATTATTGCATTTTCGATTCTTTCTATGGTTCTATTACTACCTATTATATTCATTATTTCATACAAATCAGGTGAATTGGCTCTATTTGTTATTGCAATTCTAATTATAGTTGAAATATCTGCAACATTACCCTTGAAGTTTTCTGGATTCCTTTTAAAAGCCTTCATGTCCTTAGCATAGCCAAATCCTTCTGCCATGTTTCTTATCCTCTCAAACCACATAGTTTTATCATCATTTGGATTATATATTTTTAAATACTCTTGAAGTATAACTATTATATCTCTTTTTATGATTCTACTGGTAAAATCATAACCTTCTTTGACCCTTTTATAAAATAGCTCATCGTAGTAGTATCCAATGCCTTCTTTCACATCCATCCAACACACAAAATCCTTCCTTGGTTTAGGAATGTTTTTATCAATACTGAAAAATCTAATTGCATACTCTCTATCTTTTACAAGTAATTCAGCCATTTCATTATCATATTGTATTGCCCATTTTAAATAAAGCTCATAAATTTCTGCTGCACTCATATATGCAATTACATTTTTGCTTATATCATTTAGCTTGTTTGTATCAAATAAAGAACCTCCAGGACTTATTTTATCAAACCTGACAATAAATTCCCTATAGGATTCTGAGGGATTCTCCCTTCTCCATTCCTCAAAATTAGAGTTTATAATGCAGAGAAGATATTCTATAACTGATTCCTTGGGATAACCCAGCTGATTATAATAACTGAATGCAATTTCTGGATCCTTTCTTTTACTCAGCTTTCTCTTAGAATTTCCATCCATTTTAAGTATAGGTGAAATATGTGCAAACCTTGGAAGGTCAAAGCCTAGAAGTTTAAATAATTGAATATGAATTGATGCAGATGGAAGCCATTCAACTCCTCTTGTAACATGGGTAGTCCCCATAAGATGATCATCCACAGCATGTGCAAAGTGATATGTTGGAAGTCCATCTGATTTTAATATAACTATATCCTGGTCATTTTCGGATAGTTCAACTCTACCTTTTATTAAATCATCTAAAATGATTTTATTATCCCAGTTTCCAGGGGACTTTAGCCTTATGATAAAATTTTGTCCCTTAGCTATCCTATCCTGCACTTCATCAAAGGACATGTTTCTGCAGGTAGCCCACTTACCATAATATCCCTTTCTTACCTTCAATGCTTCCTGCTCTGCTCTTGATAACTCCATTTCATCTTCTTTGCAAAAACATGGATATGCATTTCCCTTCTCTATCATATATTTTACATATGCCTTATAAATATCTTCTCTTTGACTTTGTTTATATGGACCATAATTTCCTCTTTCAGTTCCTTCCATAGTCAAACCTTCATCAAAATAAATATCATAGGTGTTTAATGCATTTATTATTTCTTCATCTCCACCCTCTACCTCTCTCTTTCTATCGGTGTCTTCAATTCTTAGGTAAAACACTCCTCCACTTTGATGTGCCATTCTCTCAGCAATAAGTGCAGCAAACACCCCTCCAAGATGTTGGAAACCTGTTGGACTTGGGGCATACCTTGTAACCATAGCTCCTTCTTTTAGTTCTCTTTTTGGGTATAAATTTTCATAATACTCTGCTGTACGCTTTACATCAGGAAGAAGTAAATTTGCAAGTTTTTTATAATCCATTTTATCCATCCTTTCTGTTCCTATTTAGAGTAAATTAAATCATTTAATAACCGTCCCTTCTCTTGCCTCTATGCACAATCTCTCTTAGGATAATTTGCTACACTTAGTAACTATCAATAAAATAAGTCCACCTTAGCTTATAATTCTTCATAACTTGCCTATAGTTTATTTCTTTCCAATAAAAAAAGTCCCTCGTCCATAATAGGACGAAAGACAACCTTCCGCGGTACCACCTAAATTGATATATATCCACTTTATCATGTTATGGACTATCCCATAACACTCCCTGTATAACGTCAGGGTAAACGCAGGATTTACTTTATTTCAATCCTGTACTCAAGAGCTTCCTTCAAGAGTTATAATACCGAATTTCCACCATCCTCGGCTCTCTAGAATTATAATTTTTCCTTACTCTTCTCCTTCACAGCATTTCATATCTATTCATTTAATATAATTATATTATTTAATATCATTATGTCAATAAATTTCATAATATAACATATCCTCTATCCATATATATGAACTTCTCTTTTATTGTATATATATTTTTAATAGTTCAATTCTTCTTCCAATTATCTTCTCTACCTTAAAGGTTACCTCTTCATATTCTACTACACTTTCTTTTCCCTCTTCAGGTATATTACCAATAAGGTCAATAACAAAACCACCAATTGTGTCAAAATACTCCTCAGGTAGCTTTAGATTTAATTTCTCATTTATTTCATCAATACTAACCAACCCATTTACTATGAAAGTATTGTTATCAAGCTTTTGTATAAGCTCATTATATTCAAAATCCTCATCATGTTCATCAAATATATTCCCCATAACCTCTTCAATAAGATCCTCTATTGTTACAATTCCTGAGAAGGAGCCATACTCATCCACCAGAATAGCCATATGATTTTTGCTCTTTTGAAGTTCTCTAAAAAGTATATCGATATTTTTTGTTTCAGGTACAAAGTATGCAGGTCTTAACAAATTTTTAATGATTATATCCCTTTTATCCATTCGTAGAATTTCTGTAAACAAATCCTTCATATACAAAATGCCTAGAATGTTATCCCTTGTATCATCAAATATTGGTATCCTAGAGTATTGTTCTTCTAATATCTCATCAACCATCTCATCTATAGGAGTATTTATGTCTATACTAAACACATTTGTTCTTGGTGTCATTACCTTTTTTGCAAGAGTATTATCAAATTCAAATATTCCGTCTATCATTTCCTTCTCTGTTTCATTTAACACTCCACTTTCTTCTCCAACATTAATCATCATTCTTATTTCTTCCTCAGTAACTCGTTCCTCTATTTTATTTATATCTGCATGGAACAGTCTTATGAGTATGTTCGTTGAAAAAGTAAGTATTTTAACAAAAGGCAATGTAATCTTAGAAATAAACATTATGGGGTTAGCTGCAAATAGTGCAACTCTCTCTGAGTTTTGAAGGGCAAGTCTTTTAGGCAATAACTCCCCTAAAACCAAAGTCAAATAGGATAGTATCATAGTTACAACAATAAGAGAAATACTATCACTTGCATTTGTAATAAAAGGAACATTGATTTTATTCAATAGCTTTGATAAATACTTTGAAATACTTACTGCTGCAGAAGCACTTGCTAAAAACCCAGCTAGAGTTATACCCACTTGAATTGTAGCAAGAAACCGATTTGGTTCTTCAACCAGTTTTATTAAAGACTTAGCCCTTTTATCACCTTCATTTGCAAGACTGGAAATCTTATTTTTATTTGCTGAAATCACTGCCATTTCTGAGGCTGCAAAAAATGCATTAATTAAAATCAACAGTAGAATTAATATTGCTTGGGACAGCATATTGTCTGAGCCATTGTTCATATATACCCCACCTTAAATAATGTCTTGGACTGCAATGTATATTATTTTTAACATTTTCTTTTTAGTATTACAAACAATGGAATAGATTATAACCATATATCTATTTATATATTAAAAGACCGCCATATTCACGGCAGTCTTTTTGGTTTACTTTTGATTACAAACAAACAAATGCGTCTATTCTTCTTAAATCTACGCCAAAGTATACCCATCTAAATCCATTCCATCTCCAGCCTGATACAGAGTTTCTCCCTACAAATACGAGAAATGCCCAAAACTGTCTGCCATTCCTTAACCAAATATAAACATACCTAAAGGTACATGGCCTTATAGCTCCTGGATCTACAGCAAATACTCCTGGTCCCTGTGACTGTGGCTTTCGTGGAGTATATGTTGGTGGTGGACCTGATGGTGGTCTATCCTGTCCGCCTGTGGGTGGGCGTCCTGGTCCCCCCGGACCTCCTGGACCACCTGGACCTCCTGGAAATGGAGGTCTTCCTGGTGATGGTGGAAAAAATCTAAATCCATCCTGAATCTCCTCTTCATTTTCGTTCATAAAGCAGCATCTACAACAGCAAGGATACATTTGCAACTCTCCCTAAAGTAATTACATTACATAATATGTAGCTTCAGTATTATTTGTTAAACTATAATAGAAATTAATTTTTATAATATGTATAAGACTATCAATGTTGGCAATAATTTTAATGAAACAGTTTCCCAAGGTTTCAATCCCCCAAAAAATGGCAGGGTGCTTTGCACCCTGCCATTCCACTATTTAATTCTATTGAACCCTAAATCCAGCCCTACTAACAGCCTCTACAATTTCCGCAAAGTTATTTGCCTTTATTCTAACAACTATTTCCTTAACCTCTGTCTTTATCTTTGGGTCAAGAACAACAAAGCTTAGTATGTCTCCACCATTTCGAGAAATTATTTCAGAAAGCTTAGCAATCTGTCCAGGTATATCATATGCTATAACTGATAATCTTTTGCCCCTGTCAATGCCTAATATACTCAAAAATTCCTTAAAAATTGTAAAATGAGTTATTATACCTTCAAACTCATCAGCCTCATTTATTACTGCAACAAATGGAACTCCATAGTTAATAAGGGCTTGTGCAGCCTTCTCTATTTCATCCTGTGGTCTTACACTTGGTATATCAGTTCTTATTATTTTTTTTATTTTTGTGTTGTCAAGATAGTCCTCTCTATTTCCCCCTATTTCAAAGTACTCATCAAATATCTTTTCCCTTGAAATAACTCCTGCAAACTTCTTTCCATCAACAACAGGAATTGAAAGAAAGTTTCTCTCGTTAATTTTATTTAGTGCAATTTTAAGACTTTCATCGGGTGTCCCTGTTATTAGCTCTTCTTTTTGAAGCATTAATGCTTTTACTAACACAAACGTTTCCCCCTTTACATTAAATATGTTTATCTTTATTGGTAAGATTATACTATATATTATCCATCTTTACCACACTTTTTTATCATTTCAGTTATATGTCATATTTCCACATAATTATGGCATCTTCACCTGTATCCTGATAATATTTTTTTCTAACAGCTGCTTCTATAAAGCCATATTTTTTATATAAATTTATTGCAGCCTTATTATTCATTCTAACCTCAAGTGTCATGGCTGAAATATTCCTTCTATTTGCCTCCATTATTAACTCTTCTACAATTACATTTCCTAGCCCGATTCCTCTAAATTCAGGGTGTACAGCAATATTAGTTATATGAGCTTCATCAAGTACCACCCACATTCCACCATAGGATACAACTCTATTATCAATCATTAAAACCTTGTATCTTGCACATTCATTCCTTGTGAGCTCTGTTAAAAAAGCTTCCTTTGACCAGGGAGTTTTAAAGCTTAGGTTTTCAATAATAATCACATCATCAATATGGCTCAAATTCATATCAAGTGCCACATAATCAATCATTACAAACACCAAGCTTTCTCTCATACTCCCTTTCAGCCTGGGGTTTTCTTATGTAAATTGGGCTGTAAGTATAAATATCATCCTCAACACCCTTATCAAGCTTTATTTTCCCAAGTTCAGCAATTGAAGCAGCCCTTGGCATGGTAGTTGAAAGTGGTGCAAATATAGCCCTTTCTCCTAACCTATCCTGAATCCTTTCCCTGTGAATTTTCACTGCATCTCCACAGAACATAATCCTGTCATTTCTTTCTGATATTTTTTTAAGCAGTTCATCTATGTGGAGTGCATCGTAATCATAAAGATTAAATAATTCTCCACCCTGCCATGAAAAAAGCCTTGTATAGACATTATCCCGAAGACCATCTAAAATGGGGCAAATTATTCCATCAAAACCTACCTGCTGAAATGCAATAGCATCAAGACTAGATACAGCAACAAATTTTTTGCTTCCACCCTGTGCTATTCCTTTGGCAGCTGATACACCTATTCTTAGCCCTGTAAATGAGCCAGGACCACCTGATACAGCCACTGCATCAATATCCTGGATTTTTAATTCAAGCATTTTTAATAGTTTTTCCAGCATAGGAAATAATATTATTGAATGCTGCATTTTGTGATTTAGGAATATCTCAGCTTCAAGCTTTTCATCATTCAGTATTGCTGCAGTTGCTGCACTGGTGGATGTATCTATCCCTAAAATTCTCATATTACCACTCCTTCTAATACACCGAAATTATTCTTATCATCAATTACTATCTCTCTAGTATTATCATCAATTTTATTAATATCTATTTTTATTGTATACTCAGGCAACAGCTCTTCCACAATCTTACCCCACTCTATAATACATGCCCCATCTCCATATAAATACTCCTCAAAACCAATTTCATACATTTCATCAATATCATTTATTCTATAAACATCAAAATGATAAAGTGGTATTCTTCCTTCATATTGATTTACTATTATAAATGTAGGGCTTGTAATATAATCTTCAACACCAAGTCCCTTTGCAATTCCTTTAGTAATGTGAGTTTTACCTGCCCCTAAATCTCCATTTAATGAGATAACACTCCCAGGCATCAACTTTTCTCCGATTTTAGTTCCAATTATTAGAGTTTCCTCTTCACTTCTAGTTACAATTCTCATATTGTTACACCAGCCTTATCCATGGTAAATAATCAACTTATTATATAACTCTATTATATATATTTTAACCATTATTATTGTAACATAAAAGTCTTACATTACAATTCTTTTAAAATGGCAGCCATATAACTTATTACTTATTCATAAGAATAAGTAATAAGTTATATGGCTGCCATTCCTCACAGGCGAACACTGTTCGCCCCTGCATTGTGATATCTGATGAGGCTGTCACCATTGCCCCACTATTATTCCTATATCTTATATATATCTATATCCTCTTGGAACTGGTTGGTCAGTTTTTTAAAGTCTGAAATACTTGCTGTTAGGCGTTTTATTTGTTCCATGTAGGTACTTACATTTGCACTTACCTCCTGGGAGGAAGCTGAATTTTCCTCTGCTATTGCAGCAAGGCTTTCTATGTTTCCATAAACAGATGTAATTGACTCAGTTTCCTTCTGAAGCTTTTCAGAAGTTTCAATCATTTTATCTGTTACAACCTTAATCTTATCATTTGCGCTATTGGTTTCTGAAACTGCATTCCTTAGCTTGCCATTTTCTGCCTCAAGTATTCCAAATTGCTCGCTAACATCCTCAACAAGCTTTTCAACCTCACCTGTAAATTCAGTTAAATCCTCAGTAATATTTTCAACTGCACTTCTTGTTTGCTCTGCAAGCTTTCTAACTTCCTCAGCTACTACAGCAAAGCCTCTACCTGCTTCTCCCGCTCTTGCTGCCTCAATAGATGCATTTAATGCAAGAAGGTTTGTTTGGTTTGAAATTGATGATACTAATGACACTATTTCTGTTATGCTGTTAGCTTTATTCTGAAGTTCGATACTGCTATTTTTTACAACTCCAAAGCTATCTAGTATGTTATTCAATTTATCAGCAGTATCCTTAACATTCTCAAAGCTTGTCTCTATTTTGTCCACTGCATTCTCTAATTCATCCTTATTTTGAGTTTCCACTTCTACTGCATCCTTAATTGACTGAACATTTGAA
>JARDZI010000135.1 GCA_029240935.1 Clostridiales bacterium | reverse complement strand
AGAATAAATATTGAATTCTCAGACATATATACAGCAGTATAATAAGTGTTGCATAGTGCTATGGTTTAAGGGTAATAAAATAAACACCTAATATTACTGCTGCCGCTCCGAGTACCTTATATATATCAAGGTGATGCTTTAAAACCATAATATCAATATATAGACCACTAAGTATCTGGGCTGCCACAACTAGTGTCAGTGTAACTGTAACACCAAGACTTGGTACAGTTTTTGCAACAAAATATATAATGAGAGCACCAAAGACTCCTGCCATGGCACCAGCCATCAGGAGTCTTGAATTTAATTTGGCAATATTCCTATAGTTTCCTAGGCCTCTCCCAGGAATTGTTATAATAAGCATCAATGCAAGTCCCACAATCAAGCTGTATATTGTTGCGATTTTAGGCGTTATTATCTTTCCAATATGTCCATTTATACTAGACTCAAGAGTAGTAAATATACCTGCTGAAATAGCAAGTATGTATGGAATTATCTCCTTAAGATTCATTATGAATGCCTCTACAAATATTGCTTTCAATTTAAAATATATTCATGAGAATCCTTTTAAGAATAGGAATACTGTAATTTTTTAAATTACGACCTGTTTTCAAACTCCATTTCGAGTTTTCCATCCTTAACTACTAATTTAGCACTAAATACATTTCCTTTCTGAGACTTAAAGCCATCAATAACATCTGTTTGACCATTATTAACTATCTGTTCTATATATCCATCAAGTTTTATTCCACATATTTCAGCTGGAATACTGAATTTGCAGCCTTCTCTCCATCTTTCGCAACCTAAACCCTTAAACTTATCTGAATTAGATTGGGCAAGATGACCTATTTTACATGAAGGACAAATATGTTCAGTAAGTGTTGGAGCTTTTCTTTCAGATATTTCCCCTGGGTCACCTGATCCGTTGTTGCTATCAAAATCTACCTTAATATTCCAATACTGATTTTCATGAACCAATATCAGGTCCCTGTCAAATTTTTGTTTTGTCTTTGGATTAACAAGTCCCTTTGCATGGGCTCTACCGTTTTTTATAAGCTCCTTAACCATAGTTTGTGTAAGCTTCTTTCCAAAATACCCAATACCCTTGTCCTCTTTCCAAAGTGAGAACTTACAGCCAGTTTCCTTCCAGTTTGAACAACTCCAGCCCTTTGAGGTCTCAATTACAGCTGCTCCACATAGGGGGCATTTGCCAACTGAACTTAATCCTTTACCAGACTTACTTTCCCTTTGAAATGCTACAGCTTTTGCTTTGGAGGCTTCCTCTATTAAAAACTTTGAATAGTTTATAATGCTTTCCATAAACTTTTCTGAGGAATACTGACCCTTAGACATAAGGCTTAGGGCCTTTTCCCATTTACCGGTTAATTCAGGGGATTTTATTTCATTAGGAAGAATGCTTATTAGATTTATACCCTTCTCTGTTGGGACAAGGTTTTTCTTCTCCCTTACAACATAGCCAACCTTTATTAATCTTTCAATGATTGCAGCCCTTGTGGCAGGAGTTCCTAGCCCTCCCTCTTTAAGCTGTTCCTTAAGCTCCTCATCATCAATAAATCTTCCTGCATGCTCCATTGCTGATAGAAGTGTTGCCTCAGTATAAAGGGAGGGTGCCTTTGTCTGCTTTTCCTCTAATTTAACATTCTTTACAGTTACATTATCTCCAATATTTGAGGGTGGAAGAGTCTGTTCACCACTTTCCTCATCCTCATCGGTTTTCTTATCATCCTTGTATAATTCCATCCATCCAAGCTTTTGAATTGTCTTTCCCTTTGATAGAAACAATTCATTCTCAACTGATGTAATTATACTTGTAATTGTATATTCATAGGCAGGTAGAAATACAGCTAAAAACCTCCTGGTAATAGCATCATATACCTTCCTTTCCTCAGGAGAAAGGGAATTAAGATTTGCACCCTGCTCTGTTGGAATGATTGCATGATGGTCACTTACCTTTGTGTCATCAACATACCTTTTTCCTAAATCAAGTTCAGGTTTTTTGTTTATATACTCAATAGCACTCCTTAAGCTTTGGTCTTTAACCGCATTTACCCTATCCTTAAGAGTGGGTATTATATCCTGAGTTAAATATTTAGAATCGGTTCTAGGATAAGTAACTAGCTTTTTCTCATATAGGCCTTGAACAATATCTAGGGTTTTTGATGCTGGAAAACCAAATTTCCTGTTGCAGGCTCTTTGCAATTCTGTCAAATCAAATAGTTGGGGAGCAGAATCCTTCTTTTGATCATTTTTGATATCCTTAATGACTCCTGATTTTCCCTTTACTTTATCTGCTATTCCCTGGGCTTTTGATTTATCATGTATTTTTGTTTCCTTTGTAGCTTCATCAAACCATATACCTGAAAATCCTTCATACTTGGCTTTTACTTCCCAGTATGCTTCGGGCTTAAAGTTTATTCTTTCAATTTGCCTGTTTACTATAAGAGCTAGAGTAGGAGTTTGTACCCTCCCAATTGATAAATTGGCATTGTATTTAAGGCTGAAGGCTCTACTTGCATTCATACCAACAAGCCAGTCGCTCTCTGATCTGCATTTGGCAGAATAATATAGGTTGTCATATTCTTTGCCAGGTTTTAATTTATCAAAACCTGATTTAATAGCAGAGTCAGTCATAGAAGAAATCCAGAGCCTGTCAAATGGTTTTTTACACCCTGAAAGAATGTAGGTATAACGAAAAATAAGTTCACCCTCACGTCCCGCATCTGTTGCACATACTATCTTTTCAATGTCAGAATTATTCATTAGGTCCTTTACTATATTAAACTGTTTAAAGGTATTTGCATTTGGCTTTAGCTTAAATTTCTCAGGTATTATTGGTAGGGTGTCAAAGGACCATTTCTTATATTTTGTATCATACTCATCTGGTTCACATAGCTGTACTAAGTGTCCAACACACCAGGTTACTATATAATCAGTACCATTTATGTACCCATCTGAGGAGCTTTTACAGTTAAGAACCTTTGCTATATCTCTCCCAACTGAAGGCTTCTCCGCAAGAATCAAAGTTTTTCCCATATGTAAACTTCCTTTCGAAATAGTATTAGTCATGCTTTTAAATTATTTATATACTTATTATAGCTTAGAAAAGGTATTTTTCATAATGTTTTACTTTGAACTATTCTCATTGTATAGAAGTTTTGTGGCAAATAGATGTCCAATTTGGTAGGGATTATTTCAATAAAATTTCAATAAAAGTCAGTAATATTTTTCATCAGAGGCTTTTATATATAAAATTATGCTTTATAATATATATAGATAAAAGACAAGATAGCTTTGGAGGACGAGATGGAAAAACAATGGAGATTGAAACAGAAAACAGATTTTAGTCAGGTATCTAATATTGTTGAGAAATTAAAGGTTAATAAATTTATTGCTTCTATTATGGTAAAGAGGGGAATAACTGATACTGAGAGTATATCCAGGTTTTTAGAGCCTAGATTTAAGTATTTGCATAGTCCTAAATATATGACGGATATGGATAAGGGCACAGATATAATAATAGATGCCATTGATGAAGGTAAAAAAATAGTTATTTATGGAGATTACGATTGTGATGGTGTTACAAGTACAACAATTATGTATAAAGGGCTTTTAAGGTGTGGTGCGGAGGTTTCCTATCATATACCAGATAGAATTGAAGAGGGCTATGGTATGAATAGTGAAACCATAGAAAAGCTTCATAGAGAAGGCTGCCAGGTAATATTGACATGTGATAATGGGATTTCATGTGTAGAACAGGTAAGACTTGCCAAAAGCCTTGGAATGAAGATTGTGGTAACTGATCACCATGAGGTGCCATTTATACAGGATGAAGAGGGAAACATAACAGATGTGCTTCCAGAGGCTGATGGAGTAATAAACCCTAAGAGAAGGGATTGTAAATATCCATTTAAGTTTCTATGTGGTGCAGGGATTGCATTTAAATTTGTCCATACACTTTATGTAAAGCTAGGTATTGAATCAAAGGAGCTGTATGAGCTTATAGAATTAGCCGCAGTAGGTACAGTATGTGATGTTGTTGACTTGATTGATGAAAATAGGGTAATTGTAAGCATGGGACTTAAGATGATTAATGAAACTAAAAATCTAGGACTTAAGGCATTGATTAATGAAATAGGTTATGAGAAAAAGCGAATTAGAGCAGGAAATATTGGATTTCAAATAGGTCCTTGCATCAATGCTACAGGAAGGCTTAATAATGCCAGTCTGTCAGTTGAACTTCTGATGTGTCAGGACCCTATAAAAGCAGTTGAACTGGCAAAGGAATTGAGAAGACTTAATCAGGAAAGACAAGGGATGACAGATGAAGCTCTTGAGGAAATAATAGAGCAAATTGAAGGGTCAGAGTTGAAGAAGGACAAGGTGCTGGTTGTTTATAAGGAAGAGCTTCACGAAAGTCTTGCAGGAATTTTGGCTGGTAGAATTAGAGAAAGATATAATAAGCCTGCATATGTAATAACAAATGCAAAGGATAATGCGAAGGGGTCAGGCAGGTCTATTGAGGAATATGATATGTTTCAGGAGATAAGTAAATGTAAGGACATACTTATAGGAGCAGGGGGACACCCTATGGCCGCAGGCTTTTCCCTTGAGGAGAAGAATATTTCTCTATTTAGAAAGAGGCTGAATAATCAATGCTCATTAACTGAGGAGGATTTAATTTACAAGGTTGATATAGATGATAGTCTAGAGTTAGCTGATATTACCTTTGACCTTGTTAAGGATTTAGAAAGGTTAGAGCCCTTTGGCAAGGGAAATGGAGAACCGAAATTTATGGCCGAAGGAGTGACAGTTGATAGAATATTTTTGATGGGTCAAAAACAGGAGCATGTTAAATTTTCCTGTAGAGATGCTGGGGCTAATTTGAGTATTCAAGGGGTAAAGTTTTATGAAGCAGATTTATTAAAAAATTTGTTATCTGACATATATGGTGAGGATAGGGTAGAACTAATAATTCAAAACCCAGGGACGGTTAACCTTAAAATAGATTTATTATTTAAACCATCAGTTAATGAGTGGAACAATGTAAAGACCATTCAAATGCAGATTATTGATTATAGGATATGCCAATAATAAAAGCTATCAATGTATAATGCATTGATAGCTTTTAAGAACATTATTTGTCTAAAATTATTTTTCTAGACATTCTGAAAGACAATCTTCAATATCGGCTTCAGAAATTATAAATATTTTTTCCTTGTTCATGTAATTACCTCCTATATTTCCCATAGAAGTGCTGCAAAACTATTATACAGTATTGTGTACAAAAGGGGACAAGATTTCAAATTCGGGAATTAAAATAGAAGGGTTAAATTAAAGTTTTATGAATAGTCGTAAGAATTCATTACTTTTGGGATTCTATATATAATGCCATATTTAAATCAACTCTATCTTGCAAATTGTACCTTGCAACTTTTTCTGTGGAATAAATTATTTTTATACAACTTTATTATTATAATATATTACATAACAAAAAGCAAGTGTTTTTTAAAAAGATTACAAAAAAATATTTTTGGTTTCAATATATATCATGAATTCAAAAAAAGTGATAATATTAAATATGTTGTTTTAGATGAAGGTTTGATCTTACAATAAATGCTTCAAAGGAGGATAATATGTTGCAAGCACATCTGGGAGAGTTGGCATCCTTGGTCACTGCAGTGTCATGGACAATAACTGCTGTTGCATTTGAGTCTGCAGGAAAGAGAGTTGGCTCATTATCTGTAAATTTTATAAGGTTAGTTATAGCTTTCATATTGATAGGCATTTTCACTTTATTTACCAGGGGAATGTTTTTGCCTTTGGATGCAACAAGCACTAATTGGATATGGCTATTGGTTTCTGGGATTATAGGCTTTGTTATAGGAGATCTGTTTCTTTTTCAGGCATATGTGGAGATTGGTTCAAGAATATCAATGCTTATTATGGCAGCAGTGCCACCAATTACTGCAATAACAGGGTTTGTGCTTATGGAGGAAAGATTAACATTGGTGGACATGCTTGGTATGTTTATAACTGTTGGAGGTATAGCACTAGTAATATTAGTGAGGGGTTCAAATGAAAGGAAGGTTGAATTATCCCATCCTCTTAAAGGTTTGATTTTTGCTTTTATAGGAGCTTTAGGACAAGCATTTGGACTAATTTTCAGCAAAATGGGAATGGGAAACTATAATCCATTTGCAGCAACACAGATTAGAGTTATTGCTGGTTTAATTGGTTTTGCTGTAATAATAACCCTTTCAAGGCATTGGGGGAAGCTATTCACCTCATTTAAGAATTTAAAGGCAATGGGAGAAATATCGGTTGGAGCATTCTTTGGACCATTTTTAGGAGTTTCATTTTCACTTCTTGCGGTACAATATATTGCTACAGGAGTTGCTTCAACAATAATGTCAATATCAAGAATACTTATAATTCCTGTATCCATATTGATATTTAAAGAAAAGGTATCCTTTAAAGAAATTATTGGGGCTATTATAACTATTGTTGGAGTAGCCTTGTTGTTTTAAATTATTTATGTAAGAAAACCTGTAAATGCCAGGGGATTAGCATTTGAATTATCAAATGTTAATCCCCTGGCATTTTAATTGCAGCCTAATAAATGCTACAATTTTCATGGGTAATGTAGGTCTATATTGTCATATTGTCTTGCTTATAAAGGAATCGATTTCCGGGCTTTTCAGCACACACTATATTGTAATCCCTGGCACCCTCTTCATTTGCAAATTCTTTATATAGATACTCTCTATTATTTCCATGCATTGGAAATGTAACATTAGGCTTAAGTTTTTTAATAGCATATATTGCACCCTCTGTCATACAATTTGGTCTCAAACCGCTGAAGGTAGTTACAGGAATGAATGCAATATCTACCATAGAGCTTATATCTGCTATATAATCTATCTCATCAAAGTAGGAAACCTCTGGGTCATTATCCTCCCAGTTTGCATGGTCACCAGCATAAAATATGGATAGACCATCCACATTAATAAGGAAACCAGACCCATCATCCGTTGATTTTAATGTTGATATGGTAATATCATCAATAGTAGTGTTTGTATGGGGAGGAACTCCAATAAAATTTGAGCCAATACTCATCCAGCCTGCTATGTATGTGATGTTTGGTATTATATTCTTCCAGCCCTTTATTATTTTATCAAAATGATCCTGATGTTTGTGGGAGACAAAAACAAAAACATTTTCATTTTTAATTTCAACAGGGTTAATATGCCCATTTGTTAGAGCTTTGTTTTCAACATTTTTATTGGCTTCCAAGTAGTCAAATATTAGAAAATGAGATTTAGTCTTAACGGCCCATCCACTGTGGCCAAGATAATATATTTCAGCCTGATTACTTTCAATATTATTATTATTTTTATTCAAAATAGCACATCCTATCAAATTGTATTTTCGACCTTGATATCAACAAGAACATCAAACTCCATATTTTCAATTGTTGTTTTGTTTTCAGCAGTATTCCTGTTGCCATAAATATTTATAAATAGGAATTTAATTTTTACATCCTTGTTTTCATCAACAAATGTCATTTCTTCAGAGGTAATTGTTTTATCTGATGTTGTACCATATTTTTCGTACAGTTCCTCTGCAAAGTCAGATAGTGATCTCTTGTATATTTCAATTCCGTTGTAATTCATCATGAATTCTTGGCTTTCACGATTAAACTCAGCTTTAATCTTTTGGTTGGATTGATTTTGAGTATTGCCAGGATATCTAAAGTTAAACAGGTAGTCAAAGCCAGAAATATTATGGGGACTGGATACAAAATTTAATGAATATGAAAAATATACATTATCTTGGGGACCATAGTAATCATCTTTATACTCAAAACCAAACAAGTTTTTCACCTCAGTTAGTTTAAAGTCTTTAGGCAAATACTTAACATTCATGAGAGAATGGCTATTATTAAAATATTTCAATATAGCATTAATTTCTTTTTCATCCTCAGCTTTAATTGTTGAAGAAGGCTTTATAATAGTATTATCTTTTATCATATTATATTTACTAAGTATTCCTTTAAACCTGTTATTTTGACTGAAGATTGAGGTTGAATATGCACTCCAGGGACCTATAACTGAAAGAAATACAATTACTGCAAGACTTAAAGGAAGAACAATATTTCTATTTTTTCTTGCAATGCTCCAATAAAGCATTATTCCTAGTGCCCACAATCCAAGTGCAAGTACAAAATATCTATTTTCAGTAATTCCATATGCACTAACTCTTATTCCAACAGATACAAACATCATAATAATTAATGGAAGTATAAGCTTTGGGAACCAAAATATAAAATTTTTGACCCACTTGCTTTCAGCTATTAAAGGATATACTAGGAATATGACAAAAATACTTATTACTGAGTACCATAAAACCAAATGGCCAACCAGTCCTACAGGCCATTTATAGGTAATAAGGACTTTGGCAAAGTATAAATATAGTATTAGGGTGTAGACTGAAATCAAGGGTATTACAATATATAGAAGAAGAATTTTCAGTATTTTAGGATAATCTTCTACTTCTAACTCCAGATTATTAGGGGGAACACCAGCTAAAAAGAAGGTAGGAGCAAATATTCCACAAATAATAAACCAAATATATAGATATAGATTACTATATACTTGAATTCCCAGTAAACTATCTATAGTAAGTAATATTGCACTTATTCCTAACTGAAGTACTATTGAAAAAATCAATGTAGTAAAAAATCTTAGTATAAGCTTTATCACATAAAGTTCAAAGTTTGTTCTTTCATAAAAATAGGGTATTAATAATGCTGCAAAATAGAAGGCAATGCTTAATGCAATATATCTTGTCATTGGCACCAGGTTAAAGTCAGGTAAAAGCAAGAAATAATATGCAATAAGTAATAATGTTGAAAGGATATAAATTAATATTCTTGATAAGTTTTTAATCCTATCAAATCTTTCAAATACAAATTTAATGCTTAGGGATACTGGTACACCTAATGCTAGGACC
>JARDZI010000134.1 GCA_029240935.1 Clostridiales bacterium | reverse complement strand
CCTGTTGCGGCAAGCAGGTTGTCGTATTCCAGGGCAAAGGCTTCTCCACGCTTTAGATATTCTGCATATAGTCCCTTTGCAAATAGTAGTCCAAATGCATAGGGGAAGTTATAGAAATTCCGGGTTGCGTAGTAGTAGTGAACCTTGTTTACCCACATGTATGGATGAAGATACTCAGGGTCAAGGCCATCTCCATAGGCTTCTCTTTGTGCTTTTATCATAAGCTCTTTAAGCTCCTTAACTGAAAGTGAGTGATCCTTCCTTCCTTCAAAGAGTGAGCTTTCAAATAGAAACCTGCTGTAAATATCAACAATTACCTGAGCTGCATCTGATATTAATGTTTCTAGGAGTCCAAAGGCTTCCTTCTCATCTGCCGCCTTAATAGCAGCATTCATTACAATTGTTTCGCAGAATATGGATGCAGTTTCTGCTATTGGCATAGGGTAACCGCTGTTTAAAGGTGTTTCCTCTGTAAGGCAGGAACCGTGATATCCATGTCCTAATTCATGGGCTAGGGTTGTGACATTACTAAAGGAGCCTGTGAAATTAGTTAGTATTCTACTCTCCTTGATTACATGAAGACCTGAGCAGAAGGCCCCACCTCGTTTCCCCTCTCTTGACTCAGCATCAATCCATCTTTTTTCAAATGCATTGTCTGCAAATTTAGAAAGCTTGCTACTAAAGGTTTTGAAGTTCTTAACAATATAATCCCTTGCTTCCTCATATGTAAATGTTTTATCAATCTCTCCCATTGGTGCAAACATATCATAGAAGGGAAGACCATTTTTATGCCCTAATAGCTCTCCCTTTCTTCTGAAGTATTTATGGAAGTGGGGAAGACTTTCTCTCATTGCATCAAGCATGGCATTTAGGGTTTCCTCATCCATTCTAGAATTAATAAGGGTTTCTTCAAGAGGTGACTTAAAGCCCTTCATCTCTGATAGTGTAAGTACCTCACCCTTGATTCCGTTAAGGGCAGCAGCAGAGGAGTCCTCGATTTTTTTATATGCTTCAAGCTCGGCATAGTATGCAGTTTTTCTTAAATCCCCATTTTTATCATATGCCATATTCCTAACTACAGGTAAAGGAAGCTTCTTTTCTTCACCATTTACATTTATGTCCACCATAAGTGTAGAGGTTAATAGGCTTTGAAGCTTTGACCATGCTTTTGAACCTGTATTGGACATTTTAGATATAAGTATTTCTTCCTTTTCACTAAGTAGATACTTGGTTTTCCTAGCAGTTTCGGTTAGATAAAAGCGATGCTCCTCTAAAAGTTTTGAGGAGGAAATTATATCATCTAGGTTTTCCAGTGAGCCTAACCACTTTTCGAAATTAACCTCTGGTTGAGTAAGCTCAGAATACAGTCTCTGAAGCTTATCCATTATCTGCAGCGCCTTTTCATTCTTAGCTTCCACACTTGACGTAAGGCTAGCAAAGGAAAATATTCTTGATGCTAGGTTGTCAAAATCAATTTCAAGCCTTATAAATTCTTCGATTTTAGCTGGGGCATTATCCTTTAAATTTAGATTAGCATTAGCCCATGCCTTTATTTCTTCCACTGCAATCGGGCATTTTTCCATGTCTTTTTTCAATTCAAGGGATTCAAAAGAAGTGTAAAGTTCATCAAGACTCCATCTCATGTTCATGGCCATTCCCCCTTTATGTATTTTATTTTATGATAACATTGTTTTGAATTATATTCCATTAACCTAGGTGTGTAAATTGAAATATTATTTAAGTAGAATGATATGAAAATGTTATTGATGAATGAAATAGGAAGAATGGGTTGCAAGTCGTCTATATGTTAACTGAAACAATTTCACTACTATGTGTTGTAGGGGCGAACAGTGTTCGCCCGCAAGTGGGTACTTTGATACAGGCATAGTCCAAAATTCTGGTACCTCACGGGCCAACACTGTTCGCCCCTGCATTGAGAGTAGCAGCCAGTACGATGCATACCCACATACATGCGGAATTAATTTATTAACTTATTTCTCCCTAAATATATTTCTTAATTATGGTAAAATATATTATACATGGACTATTTAATCATAAATTTGTTTGGAGGTGTTGGTTTTGGACATTTATAAATCAAGATTAAACCTAATAAAGGACAGAATGAAGGAGAAAAATATAGATGGAATGATTCTATTTCCTTCTTCAAATCAATATTATGTGACTGGATTTAGAACCTTTCCAGGGGAGAGACTTTTATTGTCTATTATCCCTGTAAAGGGAGAACCATTTTTTATAGCACCGATGCTTTATGAAAGCCAGGTTAGAAAAGAATCTTGGATTAAGGAAATTGTTCTTTGGACTGATGAAAACAAGCCATATGAGATTTTAAAGAAGACCATGGAACAGAGGGGCTTAAACATAGGGAGATTTGCTGTTGATGATAACTTGTTCGCGGTACAGCTTTTATCTATGATTAGTGTTTTGCCTAAAATTGAGTTCCTGCCCATGGGAGATTTATTAGGCAGCTTAAGACTTTCTAAGTCAGCTGAGGAAATTGATAAAATAAGGCAGGCAGGAAAAATAGTTGATGAAGTAGTTGAGGAAGTTAGAAAAAATGCAAAGCCTGGAATGACAGAAATTGAAGTGGCAGCTATGATGGAGTTTGAAATGAGAAAAAGAGGCTCTGAGGGACCATCCTTTGAAACAATAGTTGGTTCTGGCCCAAATTCAGCACTTCCACATTATAATGCAGGAGAAAGAAGGATAAATTCAGGAGAGTTTATAGTGCTAGACTTTGGAGCAATATATAAGGGATATTGTTCTGATACAACAAGAACCCTATGTATGGGAGAGCCAGCTGATAAAATGAGAGAAGTCTACAATGTGGTTAAGGAAGCTCAGGAAATAGGTGTAAGAACAGTAAAACCAGGAATTAAGGCAAAGGATGTGGATGCAGCAGTTAGAAAGCATATTAGTGATAAGGGCTACGGAGAATATTTCATACATAGAACAGGACATGGACTTGGCCTTGAAATTCATGAAGAACCATACATTTCAGGAATAAGTGAAAGTATACTAAAACCAGGAATGGTATTCAGCATTGAGCCTGGAATATATATAAATGGCGAATTTGGAGTTAGAATAGAGGACATAGTAGTGGTAACAGAGGATGGGTGTGAGAGGTTGAACAACTATCCTAGGGATTTGACATCAATAAATGTATAATAAGTTTTAATGAACAGAGGGCTAGTCATAAGGTGACAGGCACATCAGATATTAGATTTGAGAATCTAATATCTGATGTGCCTGCTAACATTGAAATTTCCACAGAGTAGACAACTTATTTAAAGACTTATTTATTTTTTCTTATCTTTTGCAACAAATTTAGAAAAAAATTCCCAAATCCTAATTTTTCACCTATATAGCTTGCCACCCTCATAAAAAATCCAATAATCACTATATATATAAATACAATAATTAAGACTTTTAAAGCATATAGAATATATGCCATAAATCACCCTCCTCCCCAACCTTAAAGTAACTATTTGTGCAGACATTAAAAATATTATGACTCAATATTAACTAATTGCTAACCTTGGATTACAAGATAGAATAAAGGCATAATAATCAAATATGCACTTATTACCGCCATAACAGTATATGGCATAGACTCGTTCTCTGGTTTTTTTATTGCATTAACAATCCCAACAATCAGTGTTAATGGAGTAACAAAAATTGTCATTACTCCAATTCTTGCAATAAATTCTATTATTTCACCCATTTAACCTCATCCTTCGAATAAATTCTTTTATACTATTAAAATACGATTGCATCTAAACTATATATAGATTGTACCACTATTTTTCCTTTAAAAATAATACTTTTGTAAATATTTGTACAACTAACTATCTACTGTGATTATGACTTAATCTTCTTTATTGTAATATTCTTTATATAATATAACTAGTCCAATAATGCTTAATATAATTCCAATTATAAAAGGAACTCCAAGATATAAACTTTGAACTGCCTCATTCCCATACCTTTGTGCTCCAAATATTATATACCATAGTTTTGAACCACTCCATGATGTAATACTTGAGGCATACGATGCACCAGCAATAATTATACTAATAGTAATTATTACTCCTGACAGCATAAATACCGAACCTATTATAGTTTTTTTCATTATTCTTCCCCCTCCTAATACTATATCCAGTCTAATAATCCTCCCAATACTCATAGAGATAGAGTGCTATTATTGCTAAGACTCCTATGGATTTCTTTTGAACTTGGGGCTTCCAATAATATGAGCAGGTGGCTTTTAGGAAAGATGGAATGCAAACTGTTATGAATACTGGAATTACATTTACCCCGGTATTTGTTATAAATGTATAGATATTACATAAATATTATATTCCACAATATGGATATATACAATTATTTATTTTAGTTGGGATAATAGTTGGAAGATATTTATTAAGCATGTGCAGTTGAAATATTGTATAGTATAATAGCTAAAAAGGTATTATTCTTCATTATAAATAGCTAACAATTATTGATTGACATGGGAGGTTTTTTTATGACTTCAAAAAAACAGAGTTTAATAGAAATTCATATAGCAGTTTTTTTATTTGGAGTATCGGGGTTATTTGGAAAGTTGCTCTCTTTCCCATCAATAGTAATTGTTTTAGGGAGAGTTTTCTTTTCAAGTATTTTTTTATTGATTCTACTGCACTTTCTTAAAAAGGATATAAAACTTAGAGAAAAAAAGCATTATTTTTACCTGGCAATAATGGGGATAATCTTGGCAATCCACTGGACTACTTTTTTCCAATCTATTCAGGTTTCCACTGTAGCAATAGGATTGATTACATTTTCTACATTTCCTGTTTTCGTTACTTTTCTTGAACCATATTTTTTTAAAGAGAGAATTAAGCTATCAAGTATACTGGTTGCAATTGTTACCTTTCTAGGCGTAGTACTTGTAGTTCCAAAGTTTGAACTGGGGAATAATTTAACTCAAGGAGCACTATGGGGAATCCTATCTGGTTTTACATATGCAATTCTCTCAATGCTTAATAGAAAATATGTAAAGGAATATTCAAGCTTGGTAATTGCATTTTATGAACAATTCATTGCTACAATTGTTTTAATTCCTTTTTTATTTTTAGAAAAGCCTGTTTTTCAAATTAGAGAGGTATTTTTACTTGCTTTATTAGGTGTAGTCTTTACCGGAATTTCTCATTCCCTATTTATTAATGGATTAAAAAATATTAAAACACAAACTGCAGGAATCATTTCTAGCCTTGAGCCAGTGTATGGTATCATTTTAGCAGCTATCTTATTAGGGGAAATACCAACAATAAAGGAAGGCCTAGGAGGAATTATAATTCTGAGTGCAGTTTTTTACTCAACCCTTAAGTCAAAGTAATTGACTGAATTAATAATATCCACTATGCCTTCCTATATATAGCAAATTTCTACTCCCTATCAGGTGTTGTAGCTGCTTCTAGTACTAATAAGTAGGTGTATGCACCCCTAGAGGATAACCCACACATTTCTTCTGAGGGTTTTAAACCCGAGCAAAAGCTTGGCCTTTCAGGCTTGTTAAAGAGTTTGCACCTATTATCTTCTGTTAACTGAACACACCTTACTCCTGATGGCTTGCCCTTTGGCATTCCCGGTATGGGTGAGTTTATAGAAGGTGCAATACAACATGCACCGCAGCCAACTCTACAATCCATATTATTTAGAACCTAGTTCAACTATTTTCAAAATGACTTCAACTGCCTTCTTCATTGCAAATACAGGTATAAACTCATATCTGCCGTGAAAGTTGTGACCTCCTGTAAAGAGGTTTGGAGTTGGAAGTCCCATGAAGGATAATCTTGCTCCATCAGTACCACCCCTGATTGGAACAACCTTTGGGGTTACACCGCACTCTTTCATTGCGTTAAATGCGATATCAACTATGTGTTTGTGCTGCTCAATAATTTCCTTCATGTTAAAATATTGGTCTTTTATTTCAAGAAATATGGTGCCTTCACCATATTTTTCATTCAACTTGTCAGCAATTTTTTTCATGAGGGCCTTTCTGTTTTGGAAGCTATCTTTATCAAAATCTCTAATTATATAATTTAATTCTGTTCTTTCAACATCACCTTTGATTGTATTTAAATGATAAAAGCCTTCATACCCTTCAGTGGTTCCAGGAGTTTCATCCTCAGGAAGCATACTGATAAATACATTACTTATTAACAATGAGCTTTTCATCTTATCCTTTGCAGAACCTGGATGAATGTTGGTTCCTGTAATTATTACCTTGGCTCCAGCTGCATTAAAGTTTTCATACTCAAGTTCTCCAATTGCACCACCATCAAGTGTATATGCAAAGTCTGCATCAAACTTTTCAACGTCAAAGTAATCAGCACCTCGACCTACCTCTTCATCTGGAGTGAAGCCTATCTTGATTGCTCCGTGTTTTATTTCCGGATGATTTATAAGGTATTCCATTGCAGAAATTATTTCTGCAACTCCTGCTTTATCATCTGCACCAAGAAGGGTAGTCCCATCTGTGGTTATGAGGTCCTTACCAACATAATCCTTTAAATCTGAAAAGTCATTTGGGGACAGCACTATATTCTTATCCTTGTTTAAAATTATATCTCCACCGTCATAGTTTTTTACTAACTTAGGTTTTATGTTTTCACCTGGCATGTCAGGACTAGTATCCATATGTGCTATAAAGCCAATTGTAGGAACCTTACTATCCATGTTTGAAGGGAGAGTTGCCATTATGTATCCGTTTTTATCTAGTGACACATCCTGCATACCTATTTCTTTTAATTCCTTCCCAAGCTCTTCACCAAGAACAAGTTGGTTTTTTGTTGATGGTATAGTAGTAGATTCTTCATCTGATTTTGTATTGTAGGTCACATATTTTAGGAATCTTTCAGTAACACCCATTATAACGCCTCCAAAAAATTAAGTTTGGTTAATCTATATGTATTATACTTCACTTTTCCATAAAAAAGAAGGAGATTAGTCAAAAATTAATGGAATATATTGCATAAAGGGAGCGAGGATGGTATTATTTCTATATTATAAAGGGAGGGGCATTCACAAAATCGAAGGGCTTGGACTTCAATAGTAAGTAGTAACAAAGGGTTTGTGGTATGATATATTAAATAAGTACTTAAGAATTAGAGTACATAATTTTAAAAAGGAATGATGCATATGTCAAATATTAAAGTTACTCTTTTTGATGGAAGGGTAGAGGAATATGAAAGTGGGACTAGGCTTTTAGATATTGCTAAAAAGCACCAGAGTGAATACTCTGTGGACATCTTAATATCTAAGGTGAATAACGAGTTGGTGGAGCTTAATGAAAAAATTTATAAGGACTGCAGTGTAGATTTACTGACACTGGAGTGCTATGAGGCTAGGAGAATATTTGTAAGGGGATTAACATTTGTTCTAATCAGAGCTGTAGTGGAAATGTTTCCACATGCAAGTGTTACAATAGAACATTCACTTAGTAAAGGAATATATGGAGAAATTCATAAAACTCCTACTCTTAATAAAGAGGATATAGCTATTATTGAAAAACGTATGAGGGAAATAATAGCTGAGGATACTCCATTTAATAAGGAAACCATGTCATTAAGTAGGGCTGAGGAAGTGTTTAACCAATATGGAATGAAAGATAAGTTAAGGTTATTCAAATACTGGAAGGAAGACAGGGTGGATGTTTGTAAGTGTGAAGGCATATATGGATATTTTTATGGGAAAATGGTACCCTCAACAGGATATTTAAAGCAGTTTGAGCTTATGTATTATGAACCAGGATTTTTACTGAGACATCCTGACACTTATTCTCCAAATGTTATACCTGAGTTTAAGGAGCAAAGAGGACTTTTTCAAGTATTCAGGGAAGCTGAGGAGTGGGCGAAAATATTGGATGTTGGGGACGTTGGAGCATTAAATGATAAAATATCTACTGGAGAAATGGGAGGTATTATTAGGATTTCTGAAGCTCTTCATGAAAAGAAAATGGCACATATTGCTGACATGATTGCAGAAAAAAGGGATAAGGTAAAGCTAGTTCTTATAGCTGGACCATCATCTTCAGGAAAGACTACCTTTTCTAAGAGACTATCCATACAATTAAGGGTTAATGGATTAAAGCCATATGCAATTTCATTAGATGACTATTTTATAAACAGGGAGGAAACTCCAAGGGATGAGACAGGTGAATATGATTTTGAATCCATATATGCACTGGATTTAAATTTGTTGAATGAGCATTTAAATAAGCTAATGGCAGGTGAGGAGGTAGAGCTTCCTACATTTAATTTCCTAACTGGGAAAAGAGAGTTCAACGGAAAAAAGCTTATGTTGACTGAGGATATGATTCTTATTGCTGAAGGGATTCATGGACTAAATGATGTATTAACAAGGGACATTAAGCAGGAAAATAAATTTAAAATATATGTAAGCGCTTTAACTCAATTAAACATCGACAATCACAACAGAATTCCAACAACAGATGTAAGAATTTTAAGAAGAATTGTAAGAGACCATAGAACAAGGGGCAAGGATGCTGAAACTACACTACTAGGATGGACTTCTTTAAGAAGGGGAGAGGATAAAAACATATTCCCATTCCAGGAGGAGGGGGATGTTATGTTTAATTCAACCCTTGTATATGAATTAGGTGCTTTAAAAAAATATGCAGAACCTCTTCTACAACAAATAAACAACAGCAGCAGAGCCTATTCAGAGGCTAGAAGGCTTTTGGGATTTTTAAATTATTTTCTTCCTGTTGAGGTAAATGAAATACCGAATAACTCTATTATAAGGGAGTTTATTGGGGGGAGCTGCTTTTATAAGGACTAAAGGAAACATTGCGTCTTAAGGTGACAGCCTCATCAGATATCAGATTTACAAATCTGATATCTGATGAGGCTGTCACCTTAAGTCCACTAAGCCGTCTTTTTTAGACGGCTTTTATAAGTGGGCCCAGCATGGGCGACAGCTTGGTGGTGAAAGTCCACTGTGGGGGTTGATAGCACCAACCACTAGCCTACGGCAAGGGTGTCCACCGTGAGG
>JARDZI010000133.1 GCA_029240935.1 Clostridiales bacterium | reverse complement strand
AACCTTTGGCAGTCTTAGCTCTGCTATATATATTTTCCCAGATTCCTTCAGTACTCTCTTTACCTCTTTTTCAAACCCCTCTCTATTTTCAAAATGATGATATGCCATACAAACCGATACTGCATCAAAGGTCCCATCCTCATATGGCAGTTCATCACATTTTCCAACTCGAATATCCATTTGAGGACATTTTTCTTTTGCAACAGTTATCATAGCTCCATCAATATCGATTCCATACCCTTCAATATTTTTTCTTTCATCCATTCTGCTTAGCAGCTCCCCTGTACCGCATGCAACATCAAGATACCTTTCATTTGGTGATATCTTAACCATGTCTACCATCATCTCATAGAATTTGTTAAGGAATTTCCCCTCAAAGCCCTTATCGAATTTATTTGCCCTTTCACCAAACTTTATTTCCCTTTTTTCACTATGCATCATTCTTATCTCCTTTCATATCCTTTTTAATTTCAAATCCCGCCTAAAATACTGATGTTCATCTTAAGCCAAAAGACTTTTATATATCTGGTTTTTTTGTAATTAGTTCAACACTTTTATTGATTTTAATATGGTAATATCGTACAATGTAGGTGTTTCCGAACATCTTGTATGGTTTTATGATAATCTTACACATATCCAATTACAATAAACAGATAAGAAGAAAAGTACATTAATGAACAAATCTCCCTATCTGTACAAAAACTTTGAATATATTAAAGGCCAGCTAGTAATTAACATGTCAGGAGGAAAATTTATGGATAGAAGAACCCAAAAGACTAAAGCTGCCATTTATGAAGCATTCAACTCCCTGCTATCAGAAAAGAAGTATTCAAAAATTACAATTCAACGGACGCAGTACCTTCTATTCTCATTTTGAAACAAAGGATGATTTGCTTAAAGCTATGTGTACAGACATATTTGATAATATTATCTCTTTTAATAACAGTATTTCTGAGAAAGCACATGATATCCCCGCTGCCTTACCAGATCTGCAAACCATGATTACACGTATTCTTTATCATATTAAGGAAAATGGAAAAAACATTAAGGGTGTTCTTGGAAGTGAAAATGGTGATGTATTTATGCATTATTTTAAGGGATATCTGAGCAATCAGATTGGGAGGTTCCTCTTTAATTCAATACCTGAAGAAGCCTTCAGTATTCCAAAGGACTTTTTATTGAATCATATATCAGGAAGCTTTATTGAAATGGTTAATTGGTGGGCAGAAAATAATATGAAACAGACTCCAGAAGAACTCACCAGCTATTACATTGCTGTAATAGATCCACTTGAATGCATCATGATACATTCAGAAGACAATAAGTGTTTCAGCAGTTCAAGTCAAAAGTTGCTTTAACTTGTGAGCCTGTGTACCATCTATGTAGCTTTATAATAAGGATGTTGGCCATGGATATTTTTATTAAATTATATGTTATTATTATTCTATACTCATTACAGCATAGAGAGGTTGTTTAGAATGATATATCTTATATTGGCAATACTTTGCAGTTCATCTATAGCACTTATATTAAAATATAGCGAAAACCGCAGCATGAATAGGCTTGCGGTTACTACATTCAACTATTTCACTGCCTTTATGGTAAGTTTAATTATGATTGTATTAAAACCCTCTGTTTATTTAAATATCCAAGAATTTTCATTATCCTCTTTGGAAAGTGATTTTTATAATGTTATTTTAAAAGGCAATGGATTATTTTCAGAGGGTTCAAGTTTTATTTGGGCTGTTTTTCTTGGTCTTGTAACTGGAGTTTTCTTTTTCCTATCCTTTATATATTATCAAAAGAGTGTAAATGAAAATGGAGCCTCCCTGTCAGGTACCTTTGGAAAGCTTGGTATTTTAATTCCTATGCTTGTTTCAATATTCATATGGAAGGAACTTCCCAATGCCCTTCAATGGATTGGAATATTCCTTGCCATAACATCAATATTGATGGTTAACTTATCTTTTAATAGCAAAACACCTGCAAAAATAAATCCAACACTTATACTCCTCTTTTTATTTGGTGGTATAGCTGAATTTCAGAACAAGCTATTTCAAAAATATACTATTATTGAGTATAAGGATATATTTCTTTTTTGTGTATTCTTTACATCCTTCATTATAAGCCTTGTCTATACAATAAGGTCAAAAGACAAAGTTAAAGTAAGGGATATTCTTGTTGGTTTGCTTGTTGGAATACCAAATCTTTTTTCATCCTATTTTCTTATACTTGCTCTAGATTTAATTCCAACATCGGTAGCATTTCCCCTATACAGTGCAGGCAGCATAATATTTATAAGCCTTGGAAGCCTTATTTTATACAAGGAAAGGTTGACTTTAAAGAACAAGCTTGCTATATTCCTTGTAATAATTGCTCTTGTTTTAATTAATATATAAAAGTGACAGTCTCAGGTGCGAAGGGGGACAGTTCTCATCTATTCCATTTAATAATACTTTCTCAAAAAGGCGGCTAATAATATTTACCCTTGTAAATATTATTAGCCGCCTTTTTATATTTAGCATATTAAACAACATTATTATTCTTAAACAGGAGACTGCTGAAACCTCCCCCTCACATACTTATGAAATAATCCGCAGAAATGGATTGAATTATTTTTTTCAACTAATACTTCAGAACTGTCCCCCCGAATAGTTTTTCCTAATTCCTATAGTTAACCTGCATGAGTGCTGCTGCATGCTGGAAGTGATCATCACAGGGGGCATTATTATAAAGAAATCTCACCCCATCTATCCACTCTCCATTATGCTCTCTTTGCAATAAAGTTTCTATTAATGCTGTGGAGGTCATTGACCCGCCTGCTGAACCCTGGAGATAATGCACTGCCCATGTTTTTCCTTTCAATTTTACATCGTCCTTAACCCCTTGATTTTCAGTGCTCTCTTCCAAATTTATCACAGCGATTTTTTTATCATTTACCTCTTGGATTTTTTCAACCTTTATTGGTAGATTGTCAAAATATCCTTCAGATAAAACATCTGCAATAACAGTTATCTTTTGCTGCAAATCCATACTGCCTGGAATATATACAAGTGAAGCTTCTTCCTTCTTGTATGTATCTATATTCGCAGTATAAATTGTATATATATTGTTCTTATTCTTGACAGAAGCCAGCTTTATAGTGCTGTTTTTATGTTTTTCTTCTTCCAGTTCATTTTTTAAATCCTCGATTGTCCTTTCCAAACCTGAGTTTATACCTTTGATATCAGCTAATTCCTTCTTAAGAGAATTATTCTTATCCTTTAATGAATTAGAACAACCTGATAAAGAAATACTCAAGAGTACAATTAAACAGATAAATTTTAAAAATCTACTGTTCATATGCATTCCTCCTAGAAATTTTCTCACTTTTTCATCCGTGTGTTATTCTCTTAATTCTTTATAATCACTGCACTGCACTTAAGCCATACAGCATCTGTTAGTTTCTACGATAAGGACCTCCCATATAAGCTACCTCTTCTCTCTTTTTGGAAAATGAAAGACTTGAGCCATCTTCATATGTTTTTTCTTTCAAAAATGTAAATCCATATTTTTAAGTTATATTCCACTTATATATTCTATAAAATAATTCTATTTCCTTCTAAATAATAATACACACAAGAACCACCTCTTTCCTCCCATCATCTTTGCAAATACGCATAAGACTCCATCTTCATGTAATCACCCCTGCAGGAACTCCACCGGATGAATTTGCCTACTCTAATACTATAAGTCAATGACACTATCAATAAAATAAGCAACTCTATGTAAATGTCCCTATTTACTAATGATTTAAAATTCAAATATTACTTTAATATTTGCAGGTGGAGTGGTAAAATTAAGCAATAGTTAACACTTTCACCATCTCCACAATGGGCCAGTGGGAGGGTTATATACAAGGTCAGCTGATGACGGAAGGAGAAACAAAAATGATTATTAAAACAAGCCTGTCGAAACCCATATATGAGTTTTTAAATAAAAATAAGATTATCAATCTTAATTTAATTGGCTTTTTAGAAAATGTACCAGATGCAGAGGTATATGTTGATAACGAAACCCACCCAACTGGAGTAATGGCAAGAAAGGCTTATTTCACCAGCTTATATACAGAAAATGATGATTTCCTTAATGAAGTTTTGGATACATTATATAATAAGGATGGCTTTTATGGATTCAGGGCTGTGTACAGGCCTATCGCTGAAAAAATAAGAAGCAGATTTCTTGTTAATTGGGAAAGCTTAAATGCACTTTATTATCTTCCAGCAAAGGAAGTTGATATGAGTCTCATTAAAAATCCTGTGAGATCAATTGATATTAAGGATGCAGAAACTATAAACCATTACTATACATACAAAGATGAAATAAGCCTTGACAAAATCAAGGATGATATAGAAAACAGGCCTTCCTCTGCAATATATGTGGATGGTGATATTGCGTCATGGGTACTTATTCATAATGATAATTCCATGGGGATCATGTACACAAAGGAGGAATATAGGAACAGAGGATATGCAGAAGATGTTACTATTGATCTTGTAAGCAAGATATTAAAATCTGGTCATGTACCATTCCTTACAATTGTTGATGGAAACAATATGTCCCCTGGACTTGCTAGTAAATGTGGATTTATACATGAGGGTGTTTTCACCGACTGGTTTGGAATTATCTCAGGCACTCCAAAAGAATTCATTGAATTGCATGAAAAATGTGACGAGAAATTTCAAAAAGCTCTTGAGGGCATAGAAGAACAATTAAGAACAAACACAATAGAAAAGCTTGATTGCATGTACATTCTAGCTGGAAAAGAAAATAACTCTATAAGGATTCCGGAAAATTTCAAAATTGAGGTTGCTGAGAGTAATGGTAGAAAGCTTCTTTGGTGTACAACCCTTGCTGAAGGGTTAAATATTGAAAATCACAAAAGAAAAGTATTTATTGAAAAGCTCATGGAGATTGTAACAAATAAGGAATATGAATTTAGGCTGATTTTAGGGAGCATTGATGGAAAGCCTGTTTCTACAACGGCTTTCTTAAGGCTTGTTGATGATGTTTCCGGTATATATATGTCTTCTGTAACTGAAAATACCAATAGGGATAAAGTCCTTGAAGCCACATTGCTTGAAGCATTAAAAAAAGTAAAGGATTATGATATGTACTTATCCTTTATAAGTTCAGAAGAATCAGTATCAGATTTTTATAAGGGAATAGGCTTTACACACACTTGTTACAGGAAGAAATCTTAAATGGGAATGGCAGCCATATGAGTTATTACTTATTAATACAAAAGTAATAACTCATATGGCTGCCATTATCACACTTCTATAACCAATCCTCAGCTTCTTCACTGCTGCTAAACACTCTAAAATCATTCCCCTTATTAGCTTCAGCTAAAAACTCCTTAAACTTGCCCATAATCCTCTGCTCCTTTGTTAAAACAACTGCCACCTTCACACGATAGTTAATAAATTTTTGTAGTACCTGCCCAGCAAGCCCAGTTCTGAGCCTGAAGAAGTCATCAGCAAGCACTTCAGCATTAAGCATTAAAAGAAAGGTATTGTTTTCAAAACAAGCAGCAATCAGATCCAGTGCATCCTGCTCTGATTGAAGTGGTGTTTCTGCAGAATCACATACAATATATTTTTTATGGTTTTTTTCAATTACTTTATAATTCATTAATTCTTCTCCTTTATATTCCATAGATTTCTTTGCGGACTTTTTGAATCCAGTTCAATTCATTTTCGTAGGATGAGATTATATTATCATAAATAAAATCCCATATCTGTACTTCCCTAGAGGTTCTGCTTGGGGAAAATGTTTCTCTTCGCTTCTTTTCCTGTTCCATCAGTATTTGCATTCTAACTTCATTTTCATATTTTGATAAAAGTGTATTTATTTCTTCTGTACTTAGTTGATCTGCCCATGCTAGTTGAATAAGAAACATTTTCTTGAATTCAGGAGCTTCAGGATTGGATTTTACCCATTTCTTCAATTCTGCCAGTCCTGCTTCTGTAATTGTATAAATCTTCTTTGATGGGGAGCTTTCCTGATGCTGAACCTCATTTGTTACCAAGCCCTCATCAAGGAGCACTACCAGTGCTTTATATATTTGATTATTGTTGCCAGACCAGTACATAAAGGTTGATTCCTGCATTATTTTTTTCAAATCATATCCTGTTAAGGACCTACAGCTTAAAATTCCTAAAATTGCATAGTTGATTGACATAGTTTTCCCCTCCAATTCATTATCATATGTTAATAGTAACATATGATAATGATGTTGTAAATAGCAGCCATATGATTTATTACATATTCATGCAAAAGTAATAACTCATATGGCTGCCATTTATCTTTAATGTACACATAACCTTAACAAATTTGTCACGTTACTGCACCATTATTTATATTTTATAATACTTTTTTCACCAATCAATCTCCCCAGGATACTCCCTTTCATACTTAATATCCTCAACATCACACCCATACTCCTCTGCAGACTCTATCACTTCCTGCCTATGTCTTCTATACTCATCTCCCTGGTCTGCAAGCCTTTTCGCCATGGTTGGAATACTCTTTAATCTTTTTTCCTTATCCATATCAATAAATTTGAGATTTAAAAAGTCCAAGTACTGGTAGTGTAATTGCTCATCCACGGATAGCTATTGTTCATCAAATTTATCATTCTGGAGCAGGAGGTTTCAGAAACTGTCTCCTTTATACACTTGGCAATTTCCACCTGGAATAGGCGCGTCATTGTAATTGATGGATCCCATATATTGCGCTTATCCAGTAAAAAATCATAGCTGTTCTTACATTGCTTCTTTCCGTACATTCTGATGAAGTCATTAATCGCCATAGTAACAAACAATAGCTCTGGCCAAAGTACATTTATCTTTAAGTACACATTTTTATCTGGGCAGACAACTCCCATGTTTCTTTTTTTATCCATATCCATTCCATTGTCTACAAATTCTATTTCCCTGTCTCCCTGCATTGCATGGCGCAGGTCATAGCACACTGCTAAAACCCTTAACCTAATCTGGGAATAGCTAGGAAATTCATATTCATCACCCGTTATATTATGTAATGCTTCATACAGATTTTCAAAATCCATGTAGTCCCCATAAACTGTAACTCCTGCATTGTTTGGAGTATTTTTTACAAATATCATATAAGGTTTCCTCCTAATTATATAAATAACCATTTTACCCTTATTAATATTTTAATTCCTACTCGTGAAATAAACAATTGCTTAATTTTTATTCTTTATTTGCTTATTACTAGCCAAGTATGGAAATGGACAAAAGGCATATTTAAGTGGGATTCTTGATCTTGGGGACATAAGCATAAACAAAGCGCCAACCTTTTGATTGACGCTTTGAAAAAAAATTTATTATTTTAACTGTCTACTTGACAGGGTGCAGTTCACTTGAGACTTGGCTGTCACCCTTCGAAGCCTGCCTCAGCTTTACCACTCCTCCAAATGTACCTTCTCCTCCTCATACCTGTCAGGTGCTTCCCTTACCTGGTCCTTATGTCCCAATGCAATAACACCTATGGGTATTACTGTTTCCGGCAATTTTAAAAGCTCCCTCATATGTTCAGTCAGCTTATCATGGGGATATAGACCACACCATACTGCTCCAAGTCCAAGTCCATGAGCTGCCAGAAGCATGTTTTGTATTGAGGCTGAGCAGTCTTCTACTAAAAAACCTGTGGCATTTTGCTTTTCACTGTCTCCACATACTATTATTCCACACCCTGCACCAGGCAGCATTTTCCCATAGGGATGGAATCCTGCTATTGCTTCGAGGGTGGATTTTTCTCTAACAACAACAAAATGCTGTGGCCTGTAGTTATGTGCTGATGGGGCAGAAAATCCTGCTTTTAAAATAGTTTTCAAATCCTCTTCCCTAACCTGTTCTCCTGTAAATTTTCTTATACATCTGCGTGTAAAAATAGCTTCAAGTACATCCATCTTTAATCATTCCTTTCATTCTAAATCATTACATATATTTTGCACTACTTTTTATAAAAAATATAAGAATTTGCATAATGATGTGGCTGCCCTGGCTTTTGTAGATTTCTCCTCCAAAGGAATATCTCCAGGTTGCATCATGTATTCCCATATTCCCGGGAAAGTGCACCAAGGATTGGATCAAAATTAAATTATTTCATATTACTCATGTACCATGTATTCAATCAATTTTACCAAAAGAAAAATCAAGATGTGTAATATACCCTTTTGGGTATGCTTCATCAAAGTATACAGTAATAGAATGATTCCCATCCTTGTCTTTTACTATAGGTGTATTTTGTTTGCACCAGTCTTCATTAGCTGGAGAGCCATGCCCATTCATAATTCTATTGATGCCGACTGAAGCTGGAATCGGGTATGGCAAATCACATTTTCCATCAAGGACAAGGGAAAATTCTGTCCCTGTTAAGGTATATGAAATAATCCTATCACAATCTCCAAACCCTCCCTTAAATTCATATTGACTGGAATCGGGATTGTAGATAAGTTCAAATTCAACTCCATTAATATACTCGTTATCGCTAATAATTTCAACTTCCGGGATTCCTGTATATGACCATTCTACATATAAATTTTGTGGTTCCTGCAGCTTAACCCTCTTAATATGAAAATCACTTATTGTACCATCTCCATAATATGTATAATAGCCATATTCTCCATATAATGAATGTATATAACCCCTGCACATCATTTCTTTTTTACAAGCTGTGTCCTTCAGGTTAATCCTGTAGTCGCCAAAATAGATCCAATCACCTTTTACAGCAATAGATATGTCTAAGCCCAGATCAATTAATGTCAGAAGCTTTATTACTTCATCCTTTTCTTCGTCCACCATAGAAATTGAGTAATTGTCCTCTGGAACTTTATCTTTATTGAACCGTCTTGTTTGTATATATACCTTGTCCTCATCCTTTAACACCCTTGACCAGGGGCCAATGGTTTCATTTTGCCCATTATTAAGGTTTAATTTATGAAGTGCTTCTGCATTATTACTATAGTCTGTATAATAGACATTGTTATCAGTAACAAGCTGAATCAATGTACGGCCTTTAGCCAATAAAGTATCCATGCTTCCATCAAGTTTCGCCCTATTTAGAGAGCGATTATCAAGCCTTGTATAATAAATCCAACCATTGTGAATTTTGAAGTAGTTCTTTACATTGCTGCCTAATAGCTTGGTTTTATTTTGTCCGTCAAAATCAACTCTATAGAATTCACCCTGAGGTGTGCCATTAATCGGGTCATGGCCAATTTGCTTTGTGTAATACAGCTTATCCTTATATATACACATCTGTAATGAGTAATCCTCTGATATCTTTAGAGCTGAACCATCCAGTCCAAGCCTATAGATACCATTTTTGTCTCCCTTTACAGAATAAAAAACCCATTCTCCGTCAAAATACAGGGAATCCGGCCTGTGCTGGGAAATTTCCTTAAGCTCTTTAGACTTTAAATCCTTCATAAAAATATGTCCTGTGGCTTCCCCAATATATACTATTATGTTATTATATTTTGACAGCCTTCCACCCTTTGTAAGACTTTGTTCATCATCCTTGGTGTATTCACCTGGGGCTATTTCTTCATTTTCCATTTTGATATCTTGAACACTTGCAGCACTCTCGACCTTTTGTACATCAGTGGAAATCTCTCCCTTTTGAACATCTTCAGGAGGATTTGAACCTCTTTTTTCAAGCTTGCAGGCATTTAAATTTGTAATTATAAAAAGTCCCGATAAAAGTACTGATATAAACTTCCTCATGATTACCTCCAGATACTATACAATAGTAATATATTCCATAAACCATATTATACCTTTTATGCACATAATTACAATAGCACCAAAGTAATTAAAATTACGGATAAGCAAGGATGTGGAGGAACTGGTACTTCACATCTTAAATCAAATACAGCCCACAACCATAAACTAATATGGCC
>JARDZI010000132.1 GCA_029240935.1 Clostridiales bacterium | reverse complement strand
ACTTGAATTGGGCTGTAGGCCTATTAAAGAACTAAATAATATTTAATAGAAGGTGAATTTTAATGAACATTAATGACTTATATAAGCTGGAGAAGAAAGATATTGATAAAAGTGCTGAGATTGTTTCTAAGGCTTTTTGTGACTATCCTATACATAAGTATATTTTTGGTGAAAAACACAATAGCGAAAACATAAAGATTTTTTCAAAATTTCTTATAAAATATTCAGTACTATATGGAGAAGCATATGCTAGTTCTCATGAGCTTGAAGGGATCATATTATTTACTGATTTTAAAGATTATAAATTTAATTTCTTCAGGTCCTTAAGGTGTGGAATATTACCCCTTATTAAACTTGGACAAGAAGCTGGAAAGAGATTTAACGAATATGATGAGTTTACTTTAAAAATGCATAAAAAAAACATAAAAGAGCCACATCAGTATCTAATATTAATTGGTGTTGCCCCTGAAAAGCAGGGACAAGGCTTTGGAAGTAAATTGATACTTACAGTGTTAAAAGCAGCTGAAGAAAAAAGTCAATCTTGTTATTTGGAGACCCATGATGATAATAATGTAGCAATTTATAAAAAATTTGGTTTTAAAGTAGTTTCTGAAGATATTGTGCCAGGCACTGATATAGTTCAATTTTCTATGATAAAAAAATAACTCAGATAAAAGAGACTGCCACCTAAATGTCTGAAAGCCAGGGCTCTAATATTTCAAAGGGTATTTTTACCCCAGAGATGCTTTCTCCCATATTAACAGTTGGCTTAAGCTTCCCATGATAATCACTTCCACCTGAGGCATAAAGCTTGTGTTGACTACAGTAATTAAGGAGATAATTTGTCTTGTCCATACCATGCAGGGAATGATAACATTCTAAACCATCTAGTGCATTTAAAGAAGTAATTGAATTCAAAAATTCCTCATGGTCATCTACAATATATCCATATAGATGAGCCAAGAATGACTTTCCACCTGATTTTTTTATTAGATTAGCAATTTCCTGTACAGTTGGATAATCTTTTGTTTGATTTAGGAAAAAGGGACTGGTTTCGTTATTTACACAATTTCTATAAAATACATTAAGGCTTTCCCATATCTCCTTTGGAAAGTCTTTTTCATTTTCAGGATATTTTCTTAAATCAGCATGCATTATTTGTGCTGCAAAATATTTATCACCCTTGATTGATAGATTTTCTGTATATTTAATATTCAGATTTCTGCATACTTCCTTCATTCTTTTTATGTATCCATTTTCCCTCTCAAAAAATTTTTCATCTGAAAGGATTCCAGTTGATTTTATTGCTTCAAGATCTATACCATATCCTAATACTTCAATAGGTTTCCCATTATGAACAACAGAAAACTCACAGCCAGGTATTATCTTACCCTTAAAATAGCTTTTCACATTTATATCTGCAAGCTTTTTATAGGCTCCTATAGAGTCATGATCTGTAATAGATATATATTTTAGTTCTATTTGTTGTGCTTTAATAAGAATGTCTTTAGGTTCCTCTGATCCGTCTGATGAAGTTGTGTGAATATGTAAATCTATCATTTGCTACAGCTCCCTGCTTTCTATTTTTTGACTTATTTTCAGCACCTTCAATATTTATTTTACGCATTTTTAGAGCTTATGGCAAATAGAGTTATCTCGGGGTGTCAATCACCTTGAAATAGCACAGAAGGGTAGTGTTTATACTTTAAAATACTGCACCATAGTTTAAGTGGCAGGCTAATTAGCCTGCCACCTAAACTATGTTTTTGAGGATGTTATATCATATTGTTTAAATATTATCCAACCTCTTTTAGCTATATATTTTAGGTATGTTACTAACCTATATAATTCATCATTGACATCTTCCTTATAGGTTTCTGACATATACCTTGCGATGTCATAAACTGTTGAACTTCCATCCATATGCTTCCATACTGTGGAACTTCTATCGTCCAGCTCCAGCCTGGTTACTGGAGATTTTTTAACCATCCAGGCTAGGAATTTTTTTAAGGGATCATTAGTTTTTATACACAATACTATTCTTCCATCCTTATCTTCCCAGTTGTTAAGTTTAATTACTGGAAAATAGAGAGCAAAGTTATGCTTTGTATCGGTTTCTATTATTTTTGCATTTTCTTTCTTTACAATATTTCTCATTTGAAACTCCACCTGCCTAGTTACAACTAATTTTATGACCTTGTTTTACTGCTTGAGAACAGGTAAATCCATAAACCTAATGCCAGGAACATTATGAAAGAAAATAAATCACTTTGGGCTATTCCTGGCAGGATATTGCCACCAAAGCCTATATTTATGGCAGCAGCAACTAAAGCAGCTACTACTATACCCATTAAGGCATCTCCGGCAACTAATCCTGAAGCAAGCAGTGTTCCTTTTTCTATGACTTCAGATCTTCTTTCAGGATCTTTTGAAAACCTTCTTTCAACAATTTCTCTAATAATACCACCTGTTAATATGGCAGCATTCAAAGTTATTGGCAAATAAATTCCAAGAGCTACCGGCAGTATTGATATACCTGCAAGTTCACAGAATAATGCAATCGCTGCTCCTGCTATTATTAATGTCCAGGGAAGCTGTGCAGTCATTATTCCTTCAACAATCATTCTCATAAGGTCAGCTTGTGGAGCTGGTACATCTGCAGAACCTATTCCATAGGCTCTATTTAACATAATAATTACAACTGCAGAAAATATACCGGCTACTGCAAGGGCAATAAACATTCCCATTTGAACATTCTTAGGAGTTCCACCGATAATAAATGTAGTTTTTAAGCTTTGAGCAGATCCGCCAGCAACTGCTATTGCAACACAAACAACTCCACCTATTAATATACATTTTACCATGGTCTCCTGGCTTACTCCGCCAGACAGCTTAATTATTGTAGTTACAAACAACATTGTAGCTATGGTCATACCTGAAACTGGATTATTAGATGCTCCAATTATACCAACCATTCTCGCTGAAACAACAGCGAAGAAGAAGCTGAATACAACTGCCATAATTCCACCAAGGAATCCACCACCAATAACAGGTACCAACCAGGTTAATGCAAAACCAAATACTGCAGCTAAGATTACCCAGGTAATTGGTGCTTCCAAATCAATTCTACTAGCTTTTTCATTTGAGGCTGAACCTATTCCGCTTATTGCTTGCCTAAAGCTTGTTATTATGGTTGGAATAGATTTTGCAAGGGAAATAAATCCTCCCGTAGCAACTGCACCAGCCCCAATATATTTAATATAACTAGACCATATTTGAGTAGCACTCATTTCAGCTATTATTTTAGCAGCAGGGTATAGTGGTGTTGTTAATCCAGACCCTAGAAATTTTATCAGTGGTATCAGTGCAAACCAAGCAACAACAGAACCACCGAACATTAGCAATGAAGCTCGGGTACCAACTATAAAACCAACACCTAGAAGTGAGGCTAAGGTATCGAAGCCTATCATGGTACCCTGATAATTTCTAAATATATATACAGCCTGTTCCTTCCATAGTCCAAATCCACCGGAAAGAAGCTTATATCCAGCTCCTACACCTAGTCCTGCCATAACTGTTCTAAAGCCCTGACCGCCTTCGCTGCCAGTTACAAGTACTTCAGCAGCAGCCATTCCCTCCGGGTATATTAAATTTCCATGTTCCTCTACAATTAGATATCTTCTCAGAGGTGTAATAAAAAATACACCCATAACACCTCCAATTATTGTAACAATAACAACAGTAGAAATTCCTAAATTTAATCCCCATAGAACGAGTGCAGGTAAAACAAATATAACACCACCTGCAAGAGATTCTCCCATAGCAGCTAAGGATGCTACCATATTAGCCTCTAGAATGTTATTTCTTCTGAATAACCCCCTTAACACTCCAGTAGCTATAATAGCCCCTGGTATACCTGCTGATATTGTCATACCAACCCTTAAACCAAGATAGGTATTTGCTGCGGCAAAAACACAGGCAAGTATAATACCCAGTATTATGGAGTAGCCTGTTGTTTCAGGCATTACAAGAGAGGTTGGGACAAAAGGAATATAATCCTCTCCCTTAGCTCCACCATATGCATTTTGTGATAATTTTCTTTTTTCTTGAGCCATAGAAATCACCTCCGACTAGTTATTTTATATTTTCCAATAGCTTCTTTAAGAATTTCCATACATTCATAACAGATAAAATACTCATATGTTCAAATGGGGTATGCACATCATATAAATTAGGTCCAAAGCTTATCATATCCACATCTGGCATTTTTTCTTTTAAAAGCCCGCATTCAAGGCCTGCATGTATTGCATCTACCTTAGGCTCATCTCCAGTAACTTCTTTATAGGTATCCACACATAAGTTTCTTATTTTAGAGTCTGGATCATATTGCCATTCAGGATAGTTTGAGTTATTAATTACTTCTGCTTCAATTAAGTTTGCTAATGTATCTATTCTATCCATTATTTCGCCTTTTAATGTTTTTACTGAGCTTCTTATTGCTGAAATAAAACTAATCTTATTTTCATCAAATACAATTACTCCTAAATTAAGACTGCTTTCAACCAAACCCTTAATATCTTCACTCATTGTTTGAATTCCGTTTGGAGCTAATACTAAATAGGAAGTTATTTTTTTAGTTATATTCTTTGTAAGCTGCTTATCTGCTTCAGCTTTTTCAACAATTATATTAACATCTGAATCCTGTACTTTTAATTCATTCTTAAATATTTTGAGTAATTGTGAAGAAGCTTCCTCAACCTTTTTAATATCCTCAGCCTTTACAGTTATTATTGCCTCTGATTCACGTGGAATAGCATTATTTTTTGCTCCACCACTTATATGGCAAATATAAAAGTCTACTTCTTTACTTATGACGTTCAATAATCTGCCCATAAGTTTATTAGCGTTTCCTCTTTGTTTTATTATCTCCATTCCAGAGTGTCCGCCCTTTAGACCTTTAATTTCTAATCTTAATGCTTCCCCATTAGTATTTTCCCATTCTGTCTTTAAATTTACATAATTAGTAACTCCGCCTGCACAGCTTACTAAAAATACTCCCTCTTCCTCTGCATCTATATTAAGCAGTATTTTCCCCTTTAAATGTTTAGGATCTAATGCAATTGCACCATACATACCTGTTTCTTCTCCTGTTGTAATTAGGAGTTCTATAGCTGGATGTTTTAAATCATGGGAATCCAATAGGGCTAATCCATAAGCAATTGCAATTCCATTATCTGCTCCCAGAGTAGTTCCACTGGCATATACATAATCACCATCAATCCTAAGCTTTAATGGGTCCTTGTCAAAATCATGTTTTACATCTTTATTTTTTTCACAAACCATATCCATGTGACCTTGAATTATTACAGGGGACCCATTTTCATATCCCTTTGCTGCAGGTTTTTTAATAATGACATTTAAATCATCATCCTGTATAACTTCAAGATTTCTTTCCTTTGCAAAATTAACTAAATAGTTACTTATTTTTTTTTCATTTCCTGAGCCATGGGGTATTTTAGTTAATTCTTCAAAAAAGCTTAAAACTTTGTCTGGATATACATCTTTTAAAATTGTCACTGTAATCCCTCCATATATAATTTAAAATTTGTTAAGTTCCTTCAATGATGTTTGGTACCCTAGAAAAAACATTAGGATACTAATACTTCAAAAAAATCTTGTAATAAGCTTATGATATTGTATTTATTTTTGTCTATCTATCTTGGAAAAATGCATAGATATAAAATTTTTTGCTACTATGGAGGTAAAACTATGTCATCCTTCACTACGTTCAGTATGACACCACCTTTTTCAATGGCTTTCATATTTTATATATTCATTTTGATATACTGCTTGTATAAGTTATAGAGAAGGTATAATAAATTTACAGAGGCAGACACTAAAAGAGACAAAGACAGGGTTTTTGCTACAAATGTAATACTTTCGTTACTCGTTTCATACTAACTCCCACGCGGTTGCACCGCACAAAAAATCATGATACAAGGGGCGAACAGTGTTCGCCCAAGGGCACTATGAATTTAGGCATCCCTGCATCATAGTGCGTAAAACAGGCGAACACTGTTCGCCCCTACGGCTAGACTGAATTTGGGGAGTTTCATATTAAGTTATGTATATAGATAACTACTAATAATATTTTGACTAACTAAAATCCTAGAATGTAAAAAGCTAGAAAGAAAGAAGGTAATAGGATGAAAGATATAAAAGCAGTGACAGAAACTGGATGGAACTTGGATAACAGCTATGCTGGTCTACCTGAAACATTTTTCACCAGACTTACCCCAAACCCAGTAAGTTCACCGAAGTTGATTATTCTCAATTACCCCTTGGCAGAATCCCTGGGATTGGATGCCCAGAGGCTGGAAAGCAATGATAGTACAGCAGTATTTGCCGGCAACAAGATTCCCGAAGGTGCTATGCCTCTTGCTCAAGCTTATGCAGGGCATCAATTTGGGCATTTTACCATGTTAGGCGACGGTAGGGCTCTGCTGCTTGGCGAACAGATTACTTCTAGGGGTGAGCGTGTTGATATACAGCTAAAGGGATCAGGAAGAACACCATACTCCCGAGGAGGAGATGGCAGGGCGGCACTTGGACCCATGCTCCGGGAATACATCATCAGCGAAGCAATGTATGCTCTAGGTATTCCAACTACCCGCAGCCTGGCTGTAGTGACAACCGGGGAGACAATAATCAGGGAAACAGAGCTGCTTGGTGCAATTCTCACTCGAGTGGCTGCCAGTCATATCCGGGTGGGTACCTTTCAGTATGCTTCTGCTTGGGGCACCACTCGAGAGCTTTGTGACCTGGCTGATTACACATTGCAAAGACATTTTCCAGTGGCTGATGGTGATGAGAAACCCTATCTTTTCCTACTCCGAGAAGTGATAAAGCGTCAGGCTGAGTTGATTGCCAAATGGCAGCTGGTTGGCTTTATTCACGGGGTAATGAACACAGACAACATGACCATTAGCGGAGAAACCATTGATTATGGTCCATGTGCTTTTATGGACACATATGACCCTGGAACAGTATTCAGTTCCATTGATATACATGGCCGCTACGCCTATGGCAATCAGCCAGATATTGCTGCTTGGAACCTTGGGAGATTTGCTGAAACCCTATTGCCGCTGCTCCATGAAAATGAGGAACAGGCAGTCGAAATAGCTCAGAATGCTGTTTCAGATTTTTCTGAGCTGTATCATAGAAAGTGGCTCTCAGGAATGAGAGCAAAACTGGGAATATTTAATGAAGAGCCAGGGGATGAAAGCCTTATTGAAGACCTCCTCAGCATGATGCAAAAGTACAAAGGAGATTATACAAATACCTTCCGGGCACTAACCTTTGATAAAATAGAGGATACGCCCATGTTTAGCACAGCAGAATTTACTCAATGGCATAAACAGTGGCAGGAGAGACTAGGCAGGGAGCAGGAACAAAAAACCTCTTGGCAGCAGTTGATGAAGAACTCCAATCCTGCAGTAATTCCTCGGAACCACCGGGTAGAAGAGGCACTGGAAGCAGCAGTGAAACATGGGGATTTCAGCGTGATGGAAGGGCTTTTAGATACTCTATCAAATCCCTACGCTTACTCTCCTGAGCAGGCTGATTACTGCACGCCGCCTCAGTTAACAAACCAACCTTATCAAACCTTTTGTGGTACCTAATTGGTGTCAGGTAAGCCTCCGAAAAAGTAAACTAGCAAAAAAATATGAAAGGCATTACTGTTAGTGGTGTCATCCTGAACGTAGTGAAGGATCTTGTTATGTGTGGAATAAAGATCCTTCACTGTGTTCAGGATGACATAGTCTTGCCTTCAAAGTAATGAAAAGGTCTAACCTTAGTCCTTTTTCGGAGCTTTCCAAGTCAATAATAAGAGAAAAGGATAGGAATAATTGCTTTAAAGAAGCAAAAAAAATTCTTCATTGCAGCAGGTTATAAGAACCAGGCAATGAAGGTCTTTTTATGTTCAGATTTCCGAGAGAAGGATAGATAACAAAGGGCGTTGAAACCTACCTTATAACTTTTCTCCTCTTTAAAATTTCTATTATTATTATAGCAATCACACCTCCGAATAAGGCTGTAATAAGCTGAGGTACTCCCATCATGGTCCCAAGCTTTGACAAAGCTTTTTGGGGAATGCCTAAGCCTAATAAAATGACTAATTTGGAAGCTGAAAAATACAAGAAAAGAAATTTTAGTAAAGAACCTACAATTACTCCTATGTATTCTCCTACCTTGGTTTTATTTTTAAGTATTCCAAAAGCTAAAACATAAACTACATTTCCTATCATAATAAAAGGAATAAAAGGTGCTAAAGGTGCTGGAAACTGTCCCAGTAAAAAAGCAAGTATTGGTGTTAAGGCTGCTGCTGCAATACCATAATTGGTTCCACATACATATGTGGTTAAAAGAAGTACTGAATTTACAGCAGGACCAACAAGTAATTGACTTACCTGTGGAAAGTTTTTTCCTATTAATTGAAATACAATTGCGATTGCTAAAAACAATCCACTTCTTATAAGGTTTTGAATACCTTTATTATTTTCTTCCATAACATAACCTCCCATCTATACATTGATTATAACACATAGGGGTAAAAATTATTTTACTAAGTAAATGTCCCATAAATATGATTTTATGATTTTTAAAAAAATATTGGTAATTATTCACAATTAAAGTATAATGGTAATGAAAGCTTATATAAAATTTAAAGGGGGGTTAGTAACAGTAAAAGCATATTTATAAAAATATATAAGGCATTAATGAATTTTAGTAGTTTCTTAGGGCATACTATTTCTGAGGTGATAAACTTGAAATATTATGCTATTGGGGAGTTCGCAAAGTTAATAGACAAAACCGAACAAACATTAAGAAATTGGGATAAAAGTGGAGTATTAAAACCACATCACGTTGCAGAAAGTGGTCACAGGTATTACTCCCAGGAACAAGTTAATCATTTCTTTGGACTAAAAAATAATATGGAGCAGTTAAAACGTAAAGTTGTAGGTTATTGCAGAGTATCAAGTAATAAGCAAAAGGATGATCTAGAAAGACAAATATACAATGTTAAGTCCTATATGATAGCCAGGGGATACTCCTTCAGTATAGTATCAGATATTGGAAGTGGTATTAACTACA
>JARDZI010000002.1 GCA_029240935.1 Clostridiales bacterium | reverse complement strand
TTCAAGAGGATATTCCAGAAGAGGAACCAAAGGCAGTTGAAAAAATAAAACTAAATGACATTAATGAAGAAAAAAGAGAAAGAATGAAGGAACTGATACAGGATTCTGATACTGTTGAGGGAATATTTGAGTTAATTGAAAATCAATCCTATGGTTTTTTAAGATTAGATAACTATCAACAGGGTCCAAGAGATATATATGTTTCACCATCCCAAATTAGAAAGTTTAATCTTAGGACTGGGGATAAAATAAAAGGTAAGGCAAGGTTCCCAAGGGAAACAGAGAAATATAAGGCATTGATTTATCTTCAGGAGATAAATGGAGCCCCTCCAGAGAGGGTTTATGGGAGAAAGGCATTTGAAAATCTCACACCAATTTTTCCTGATAGCAGGTTAAGTCTTGAAACTACCAGTAATGATTTGGCTACAAGAATAATAGATTTGATTGCTCCACTTGGTAGAGGTCAAAGAGGATTAATAGTAGCACCTCCAAAGGCAGGAAAAACAGTTTTACTTAAAAAAATTGCCAACGCAATTTCAATAAACCATCCGGATGTTAAATTAATTGTTCTTTTAATAGATGAAAGACCTGAAGAGGTTACAGATATGAAAAGGTCCATTAATGGTGAAGTTGTATATTCAACCTTTGATGAGGAACCAAACAATCATACAAGAGTTACTGAGTTAGTTCTTGAGCGTGCTAAAAGACTTGTTGAGATGAAAATGGATGTTGTAATACTTATGGACAGTATAACAAGACTTTCAAGGGCATACAATCTAACAATTTCTCCTACAGGAAGGACACTTTCTGGAGGTCTTGACCCAGGTGCTTTAATCCAACCTAAAAAATTCTTTGGAGCAGCTAGAAATATTGAAGAGGGTGGAAGCTTAACTATTCTATCAACTGCGCTAATAGAAACAGGAAGCCGTATGGATGATATGATTTTTGAAGAGTTTAAGGGAACCGGGAACATGGAGGTTCATCTAGATAGAAGGCTTCAAGAAAGAAGAGTATTCCCAGCAATAGACATAAATAAATCTGGAACAAGAAGAGAAGATCTATTATTAACCCCTGATGAGGGTATGGCAATTGCTGCAATAAGAAAGATGCTTTCCAGTGAATCAACTCAGGAAGCAACTGAACATCTTTTAACTGCACTAGTAAGAACTAAGAATAATAAAGAATTTGTTCAGTCATTCCCAAAACAGGTTTAATATCAAAAATATAGCAAAAGATTATACAAAATCTTTGCTATAAATAGTTGATTAAACATAATCACTATGATATAATATTAAAAGTTAGTGATAAATGTGTCTTTTTACAGTGTTTTACACTTAAAAAGTAATATAACCTGTTTATAGTACAGGTATTAAAAGATGCTAATTTGTTATTGGATTAAAAGTTTTGCAGAAAGAGGTGAAATAGATGAAAGAAAAAGTTCATCCAAATTATTCACATGAAGCTGTTGTTAAGTGTGCTTGTGGCAATACTTTTACAACTGGCTCAGTTAAGAATGAATTAAAGGTTGAAGTTTGCTCAAAGTGCCATCCATTCTATACTGGAAAGCAAAAGTTTATGGACGCTGGCGGAAGAATTGATAAGTTCATGAAGAAATACAACATGAAATCAGAGTCAGAAGAAGAAAAGGAAGTCTAAGATAGACTTTGTACTTATTTTGTAATTTTAAGACCGATTTTTCGGTCTTTTAATCTTTGTAGTTTTTTTAAGACCGGATAATCGGTCTTTTTGTTTTTTGGTAAAAGTATAGATAAATTTAATTTAGTAATTGTTATGAGAGGCGATATTATATATAATTAAATAGGTTATAAAAACGTATCCAGGGTATTATTGTGTTATTTATATCAAAAAAATATATATTTGGAGGTTGCACTAAGATGAGCAAGCTATATTTTAGGTATGGAGCTATGAATTGTGGAAAATCTACAAATCTATTGCAGGTGGCATACAATTATGAAGAAAGAGGTATGAATGCAGTAATTGTTAAACCAATGACAGATACAAAGGGTGGTAACAAGGTGGTTTCAAGACTGGGTGTTACTAGAGAAGCAGATATGTATTTACCTGGGAACAAAAACGTATATTATGAGGTTGAAAACTGGATTAAGGAAAATGGAGTTATTGATTGTATACTTGTGGACGAGGCTCAGTTCTTTAAGAAGGAACAAATAGATCATTTTTTTGAAATAGCAGTAAAAATGAACATCCCTGTTATATGTTATGGACTTAGAACTGATTTTCAAATGAATGGGTTTGAGGGAAGCACAAGACTCCTATTGATTGCCCACAGCCTTGAAGAGTTGAAAACCATATGTCAATGTGGCAAGAAGGCATTACTAAATGGAAGAAAGATAAATGGAAACTTTGTTTTTGAAGGTGAACAGGTAGCAATCGATAATGGGGACAACATAGTATATGAAGCTCTTTGCCCCAAATGCTACTATGAGCTTAAGGAAAAATATGAAAGTAAGAAAGCTGCCCTTGAAAGTAAATAATGGTGAATATTTTGAGAATTGGATATTTGTAGGTATTCGATTCTTTTTTTATTTTGTGAGTAATATTGAATATAATAGGAAGGATGGGTCCCAGGTCGTCTATATGTTAACCGAAACATATAGACAACTATGTGTTGTAGGTGCGAACAGTGTTCGCCCGCAATTGCCCATTATGATACAGACATAATTCAAAACTCTGGTACCGTAGGGGCGAACACTGTTCGCCCCTACGGTGTGGCTTGTAATTTACGATGCATCACCTCCACAATTATGCCCTAAACCACCCAAACATAAATTACCTATAGGCTTCATAAAAATATAACAATTTATATAATAACTTAGTCACATAGAAAACATATAATATGATATAATTAATCAATGATAAAGAGGTGATTTGATGGGAAAGAAGACTAGTATTGGAGGACAGGCAGTTATTGAGGGAGTTATGATGCGAGGGCCTAAAAAGATTGCTATAGCAGTGAGAAGGCCTGATGGAGAAATAGAGGTTGATGTTAAGGATAGTCTTCCACTAACGAAGAGGAGTAAAATACTTTCAGTACCGATAATAAGGGGAAGTGCATCTTTAATTGATTCTCTTGGCACAGGTATGAAAAGTTTAACCTACTCTGCCTCATTTTTTGAGGAAGAAGAGAGTGAAAGTAAGTTTGATAAATTTTTAAAGGAAAAACTTGGGGACAAGGCTGAAAATGTGATAATGGGCTTTTCTGTCGCACTATCATTTATAATTGCAATAGCTATATTTGTTGGAATTCCAACCTATTCAGCAAGCTTAATAGACAAGATAACACAAAACTCAATACTAAAAAACCTGTTTGAGGGGTTAGTTAGACTTGTTATTTTTGTTATATATATTTATCTAATTAGCAAGCTGAAGGACATTCAGAGGGTGTTTGAGTACCATGGTGCAGAGCATAAAAGTATATTCTGCTATGAGGCAGGAGAGGAGCTTACTCCTGAAAATGCAAAGAAGTATAAAAGACTCCATCCAAGATGTGGAACCAATTTTCTTCTTATTGTAATGTTTATAAGTATACTTTTTTTCAGCTTTCTTGGATGGCCAGGCGTGTTAATGAGAATAATATCTAGAATAGTATTTCTTCCTGTGGTTGCTGGATTATCCTATGAGCTTATAAAATGGCTTGGAAAGTCTGAAAGTGGTTTAGCAAAGATATTAGCATATCCAGGACTAATGCTGCAGAATCTAACAACAAGAGAACCTGATGAAAAACAGCTAGAGGTTGCAATAGCAGCCCTTAAGGCAGTTTTACCTGAGGGAGAGGATGATAACTGGTGAAGATTTTTGAGGCAATTAAAGAAGCCTGTAATAAACTAAATGGTTTTGATTCACCTCAGCTTGATGCTGAGGTTATTTTAAGTCATGCTTTAAATAGAGATAAAATATATCTATACATCAACAGGGATATGGAGCTTGAGAATGGCATCCTTGAAGAATTTTTTAAAATGATTGAAAGAAGAAAAAATGGAGAGCCTGTACAGTATATAGTTGGTAAACAGGAGTTTATGTCTCTGGTATTCATAGTAAAGCCTGGTGTATTAATACCCAGGGGAGATACTGAAATATTAGTTGAGGAAACACTAAAAAATATGAATGAAATGAAAAACCCGACCATAGTTGATGTTGGCTGTGGAAGTGGAGCCATATCTGTGTCTATTGCAAAGTATAGGTCTGATGCATTGGTTTATGGAATAGATAAAATGGATACACCTCTGGAGGTTACAGGGATTAATGCAGAAAAGAATGGAGTTTTAGATAGGGTTCAGGGAATAAAATCTGATTTGCTTTCATCCCTGGATAAAAGCTTGTATAATGCAATAGATGTATTAATATCAAACCCTCCCTATATAAGAGAGGATGTTATCCCAACACTTATGAGAGAGGTTAAGGATTATGAACCATTTGTAGCATTGTCTGGTGGATTGGATGGGTTATACTTTTATAGAGAGATAACAAATCAATCACTGAAGTTTATAAAACCAGGTGGATTTATTGCATTTGAAATTGGATATGATCAAGGGGAGGATGTAAAAAATATACTTATAGAAAATGGATTTAGCAATGTATATTGTAAAAAGGACCTGGCAGGGAATGATAGAGTTGTAACAGGATGGAGGTAATGAGATGTTATTTCAGTTATTTTTAGTTTTTGCTAAAATTGGAGCATTCACATTAGGTGGAGGATATGCAATGGTGCCTATAATCCAATCTGAGGTTGTGGATAAAAAAAAGTGGATAGACAAGGATGAGTTTATTGACATACTTGCAGTATCCCAGTCAACTCCCGGGGCACTTGCAGTAAATATGTCTACTTTTGTAGGCTTTAGATTAAAGGGAATATTGGGGTCGGCTGCAGCAACTCTAGGCTGTATATTACCTTCCTTTGTTAGTATATTACTTATAGCCATGTTCTTTACCAGAATAATGGGCGAAAACATTGTACAGCAAGCATTTATGGGAATAAGGCCTGCTGTTGCAGCATTAATAACCTTTTCTGTATATAAGATTGGAAAGACTAGTAAAATCAAATTGTGGTGGTACACTGTAACAGTATTAGCATTTGTATCAAATCTATTCTTAAATCAGGATCCCATATTGATTATTGTTTCATCCGGATTAGTAGGCTTCCTATTTGGTAGAGAAAAGAAGTTTCCTGATCAGGAAAGGCCAGTAATTGCAAGAGGGGAGGATGGCGAAAATGGAAATTCTAATTAAGCTGTTTCTAACCTTTGCAAAGATTGGAACCTTCTCCATTGGTGGAGGATATGCAATGCTTCCATTTATTCAAAAGGAGGTAATTGAAAGAAACAACTGGATGAGTATGCAGGAGTTCTCAGATATATTGGCCATATCCCAGATGACACCTGGTCCTGTTGCTGTAAATTCTGCAACCTATGTTGGGTACACCCAAGCAGGTGTTTTAGGAAGCGTCGCAGCAACCCTTGGGGTGGTACTTCCTTCCTTTATAATGATAATAATTATTGCTAGCTTTTTTATAAAATTATACGAAAAAAGATCTGTTAAGGCTGTTTTTAAAGGAATTAGACCTGGAGTTTTAGGACTGCTTGCTGCAGCAGCATATACTGTGACTATAACAAGTGTTCCTGATATTAAAGGGGGGATTCTATTTGTTTTATGCTTTGGAGTTTTGTTTATAAAGAAGGTTGACCCCATACTTGTAATTTTAGGAGCGGCTATTCTGGGAGTAATATTGTATTAATTGTATATTGCATAATATAGATTTAGCATTTAAAATTGTAGAGGCAGGCTGACCTGCTTCTGCAGCTAACCTGTGTATTGCATAAGGCAGGCATGGAAGCCTGCCACTACACTAGAAAATAGGACTTCTTCATAATAATATATATAATTTCATATCTTGATAAAGATATATTGTTTAATAATTTTATTATATGATATAATATACAGATGTAAAAACTAATTTGGAGTGTGGAGCTATGCTAAATAAGCTTGAATTTATTGAAGAAAAATATGAAGAGCTTTCTAGAAAGGTTAGTGATCCTGAAGTAATATCAGATGTTAATCTTTTTCAGAAGCTTTGTAAGGAACATAATTCTCTTGAAGATATTGTAACTAAATACAGAGAATATAAAGAGAATATGAAAAGAATAAATGATGATAAGGAAATGTTAAACGATAAGCTGGATAAGGAAATGGAAGAACTTATTCAAGAGGAACTAAGGGAGCTTGAGGAAGAAAAGTCCAAGATAGAAAATGAGTTAAAGCTATTACTTATTCCTAAGGATCCAAATGATGATAGGAATGTGTTTGTTGAAATCAGAGGTGGTGCTGGTGGAGACGAGGCTGCATTATTTGCTGGTAATCTATTTAGAATGTATACAAGATATGCAGAAAGACATAACTGGAAAACTGAGATTATGTCATCAAGTCCTACTGATATTGGTGGCTTTAAGGAAGTTATATTTCTTATAAAGGGTCAGGGTGCATATAGCAAGCTAAAATTTGAGAGTGGAGTTCACAGGGTTCAAAGGGTGCCTGAAACTGAATCAAGTGGAAGAATCCATACTTCAACAGCGACAGTTGCAGTGCTTCCTGAGGTGGACGATGTGAATGAGGTACAGATAAATCAGATTGATTTAAGAATTGATGTGTATAGATCCTCTGGACATGGTGGACAGTCAGTAAATACAACAGACTCAGCTGTAAGAGTAACCCATATTCCTACTGGAATTGTAATTGCCTGTCAGGATGAAAAATCACAGCTTAAAAACAAGGATAAGGCAATGAAAATATTAAGGGCAAGACTTTATGAAATGGAACAGCAAAAGCAAAAGAGTGAAATAGCTGAAGAAAGAAAGAGCCAGGTTGGCACAGGGGATAGAAGTGAGAGAATAAGAACCTATAATTATCCTCAGAGCAGAATTACAGATCACAGAATAGGTTACACAGCGTATAAATTTGAAGCATTCCTTGATGGTGATCTGGATGATATGCTTGATGCATTAATAACTGCTGATCAGGCTGAAAAACTTCAGGCAACAGGAGAATAGCAATTAACACCACAGAAATCTGTGGTGTTTTTTAAAAATGACATATAATTATGCTTATAACGGATACCCATCAAATGTAGGGGAGAACAGTGTTCGCCCCTACAGTGGGAAATAAACAATATTTTAATATATTGTCTTTAAAAGAGGTGGAATATGAAACGGTTCAAGGTAAATAGGGGATTGTATTTATTACTTCCTATAATTATGGTACTTATAATAGCTGTATATTTGTTTGTACTTTATAAAAAGAGCTATACATGGATAAATATTGCTAATCTTATGTTAGATGTCTTAATATTAGTGATTTATTTGACCAAATTTCCATACGAGGCTAGTATAGACAATGAGGGTATAAACTTTTATACTCTATTTAGAAAATATAGAGAGAAGCTACTAGACATTCAAGAGATTAGGCAGGCATCCTTTTTAACAAAAATTGAGACAAAAAAGAGAAGCTTTTACGTATTAACTACCCTTAATGGACGATATATACTTTATAACATGTTTAAGGACATAAAGAAATAACAAAGGTGGGGTGGTATTTTGAAAATAAAGAAGCAGATAAAAAAGGAAAAGGCAAGGAGAAAAAATATTATTACATTTTCAATAATAGTTATGGTGCTTATACCCTACCTTATAATTGTTTTAAATGACCAGAGTATTTTTAAAGGATGGGAAGCCTATTTTTCCTTTTCTTTTGTAGCATTAGTTGACTTATTACTATTATTAAATATTATAAGAATTTTATCTGATAGCTTCTTTGAATTACAAGTAGCATATCAAAGAATAAGAATAAAGGACAGTATTATTAGGAAACCTCTAATAATACAAGCTGATAAGGTTAGGTATGTTGATATATCAGAAAGAGCCAGGGAGGATTTTGAAATACTCATAGCAATAGAAAAGGGTAAAAGAACTAAGAATTTATTAAACTTTGATGAAGATTTTATAAAGACCCATTTGCAATATAAAAATGTATATGATGAACTTTTAAATGAATTTCCTGATAATGAATTTTATACATATATTATAAGAAAATCAGGTTCAAAAAAATATTACTATCTTTATCTCCTATATAAGAATGCATACCATTCTAGATTTGCTAAAAGTGCTGTGAATCTTATAAAAAGTTTTATGGAAGAATATAATCTATCATGAATATAATACATCTCCTTTAAATAGATTTTATATAGAGGAAAATTTATAGGAGATGTAATTTTGAATAAAATATTACTTATAACAGCAATAGGAACTCTTGTGTGTGGTACAGGTACTGCACTTGGAGCAGTAATAGCCACAAGCTTTAGAAAGTCAAATAATATTGTTATGTCAAGTATTATGGCTATTGCAGGTGGACTAATGCTGTCTGTTGTAACCTTTGATTTAATTCCTGAAGCCATTTTAATGGGAGGACTTGGATTAACATTAATAGGTATTTTTATTGGTGTGGTATTTGTAAGCCTATTGGATATATTTCTACCAACAACAGCACTGTTAAAAAAGTATGGTAAACATATTAAAACAGCGATTATACTTGGTATTGGACTTGCTGCTCATAATTTTCCTGAGGGGCTTGCAATAGGTTCAGGATTTATAGGGGGAAGAACATTGGGCTTTAAGCTAGCCCTAGTAATTGGAATGCATGATATACCTGAGGGAGCAGCAGTTGCATCTCCATTGATGCAGAGCAAGCTTTCAAGGTTTAAAATAATACTATTAACTGCACTAACAGCGATGCCAACTGCTATAGGTGCATACATAGGAGCTATTTTAGGTGATATTTCTACGACTTTTATTACTTTATGCCTAAGCTTTGCAGGAGGTACCATGCTCTATATTGTATGTGGAGAGTTGATTCCAGAGAGCAAGGATTTATTTAAAGGCATATTTTCAACCATATCTATAATTATTGGAATTGTATTGGGACTTTTAATAACTTCAGCAATATAAGCTTATTTATTTTAATATGAAACTCACAGCGGTCAGCCTACCAGTAGGGGCGAACAGTGTTCGCCCATTTGACATAATCAATTAAAGGTTGACCTGAATTGTCGATACGCCACGGGCGAACACTGTTCGCCCCTACATTGGAGGAATTTTAATGGATACAAAGGTTTACAGGATTAATGAAAAAGATATTGATATAATTGATAAAGCCGCAGCAGTAATAAGAAGAGGTGGAATTGTTGCCTTTCCTACAGAGACAGTATATGGACTAGGAGGGAACGCACTTGATGCCAAAGCAAGTAAAAAAATATTTGCTGCAAAGGGAAGACCTCAGGACAACCCTCTTATTGTTCATGTAGCTGATTTTGATGTTTCAAGGTATGTTAAAAACATACCACATAAAGCAATGCTATTAATGGAAGCCTTCTGGCCTGGACCAATTACTATCATTATGAAAAAATCTGATATTATACCTGATACTGTAACAGCAGGACTTGACAGTGTAGGAATTAGAATGCCAGAGAATAGGGTGGCTAGGAAATTGATTGAAGCCTCTAGAGTGCCTATTGCAGCACCAAGTGCAAATTTATCAGGAAAGCCAAGTCCTACTACAATTGAACATTGTATTGAGGACCTCACTGGAAAGGTTGATATGATAATAGGTGGAGATAGATCTGAAGTAGGTCTTGAGTCAACAGTTGTTGACACTTCTGAGGATAAAATAACAATACTGAGACCTGGAGCAATAACCTTGGAAATGCTAGAGGAAGTAGTTGGAGAGGTGTTTATTGATCCTGCTATTAATGGTATTACAGATAAAAATGTAGTCCCAAGGGCTCCTGGAATGAAATATAGACACTATGCTCCAAAAGCGCCATTAGTTATAGTAAAGGGAGATAAAAACAGGGTTGTGGAGTATATTAATAATAAGGTTAAAGAAAGTACAGAAAAAATTGGAGTAATGGCAACTGATGAAACATGTCACATGTATAATGTTGAGCATGTTATTTCCATAGGAAGTGGAAAAAATCCTGGGAAAATTGCAGCAAATTTATTTGACTCCTTAAGAGAATTTGATAAAATAGATATAGGTCTAATATACTCAGAAGGATTTCCTGAGGAAGGATTAGGAATGGCCATAATGAACAGGCTAAAAAAAGCAGCAGGCTATAAAATAATTGAGGTTTAGGAGGGATTTTATGAAGCTTTTATTCGTATGTACAGGGAATACATGCAGAAGCTGTATGGCTGAAGCCATAGCAAAGAGTACAGCACAAAATATGAATATTAATGTTGAAATAAAATCTGCTGGCATATATGCCAATCCTGGGGATAGAGCATCAGATAATGCAATACAAGCTATGAGGGAGATGAACTTGGATTTATCCAGTCATATTTCTCAGGCACTTACATATGAGCTGTTAAATTCTAGTGACCTTATTCTAACAATGACTAATGGTCATAAGTCTTCTATTCTTTCATCATACCCATCCCTTAGGGAAAAGGTTTTTACTCTTTTTGAATATATTAAGGAGAATGGGGAAGTATCAGATCCATTTGGAGGGGACATTGCTACTTATAGAAAAACTGCAGCTCAACTTAAAAATGTTATAGAAAAGGTATTATATAAAATAAAGGAAGGTTAGGGCCTATTAGGCCAAGACTTTCCTTTTTTGTTGATTAGAGTGGAAGTATAAATTTTGTGGTTAGTGCTAAAATAAATCTCAAGACTAATTGTAGATTTTATTGATAGAATTATAAATCTTTGTTATACTATTTTAGGTTTGTTTTAGCATTTTAAATAACTTATGATTATATAGATTTTTAAGGAGGGATAAAAATGAAAATCGCAGTTGGATGTGACCATGGAGGATTCAGTTTAAAACAGGTTATAATAGAACACTTAAAAAACAAAAATATTCAGTTTAAGGATTTTGGAACCTTTGATACTAGTTCTGTAGATTATCCTGATTATGGCCTTGCAGTAGCTGAGGCTGTGGCTTCAGGAGAATATGACAAGGGAATTCTTATATGTGGTACAGGAATAGGAATATCTATTGCTGCAAATAAAGTACCTGGAATAAGAGCAGCACATTGCACCGATACCTTCAGCGCAAATGCAGCAGGAGAACATAATAATGCCAATATAATTGCCCTTGGGGAGAGAATAACAGGTCCTGGACTTGCAATAGATATAGTTGATGCTTATTTAAACTCAAAGTTTCAGGGAGGCCGGCACGAAGGAAGAATAAATAAAATAAGTGAAATTGAAAAAAAATATAATAAATAGACGAGGAGGAGTTTAAATGAACGAGAGAGTAACAGTAATTAGTCATCCTTTAATTCAACACAAATTATCTATTATGAGGGACATAAATACAGGCTCAAAGGATTTTAGAGAACTTCTTGGGGAAATTGCAATGCTTATGACCTATGAAGTTACTAGAGATTTTCAGCTTGAGGACATAGAAATTGAAACTCCTATATGTAAGATGACCGCGAGAATGCTTACTGGTAAAAAGGTTGGAATTGTTCCAATACTAAGAGCAGGACTTGGAATGGTTGATGGAATGATGAAGATTATTCCCGCAGCAAAGGTTGGACATATTGGCCTATACAGGGATCCTGCAACACTAAAACCAGTTGAATATTACTGCAAGCTTCCATCAGATATTACTGAGAGAGAGTTTATTGTAGTTGACCCAATGCTTGCAACAGGTGGTTCTGCAATAGGCGCAATACAAATACTTAAGGACAAGGGAGCAAAGAATATCAGGCTTATGTGTCTAATAGCAGCTCCAGAGGGAGTAGAAGCAGTACTAGAAGCACACAAGGACATAAACATATATATTGCCCATGTTGATAAAATGCTTAATGACCATGGATATATAGTACCAGGTCTAGGAGATGCAGGGGATAGAATATTTGGTACAAAGTAGGGAATGGTGCCAGGCACGTGACAAGTGACAACATGCAACATTGTTCCTAAATCTTGGCTTTATAAAGATCAAGTATAACTTTTGAAGAAGAAAAGGGTTCTGGTGGTATTCACCAGAACCCTTTTTAACCATTAGTATCTGCACCCTCTAAAAATTTCGCAGCTGTAGTAATCTCTGCAAACATTCCATTCAGTGAAGCCATGTAGGACACATGTACAACCTCTGCAGGAATAATTTGCTCATTCCAAATCAGGTTCTTTGTAGTACAGGCGTCTTCAATCAAGGTAACTGAAAAACCTAAGTCCTTTGCAGCTCTTACAGTGGTATCAATACACATATGAGTCATCATTCCACACACAACAATATGTTTAATTCCACTATTAAAAAGTACCTCAGCTAATCCAGTATTATAAAAACTGTTAGGAGTGTGCTTTATAAAAATTTTTTCATCTTCATTTGGTGTGACAAGAGTATGAATTTTTGCTCCAGTACTTCCTGATAAAAAGAAGGAAGCTTTACTGTTAGTGTTTATATGCTGAACATGATAAACTGATAAATTATGTTCTCTAAAAAAGTTAAGCAGGGTCTTTGCGTTTTTTGCAGCTTCTTCATGGTGGTTTAACTCAGACCTTCCACCTTTAAAATAGTCATTTTGAATATCAACTAATATTAATGCACTTTTCATTTTTCCACCTCCTACCATTAACTATATCATATGTTTTTAATTGACAGAGAGAAATTTCTGCATTTGCATATTTAATGTGTAAATGGACAAAGCAGTCTCATAATATAGCAGTACCAGCTGCTCTTATTGGTGTCTCTGACTTTTTTGAATTGTCCGTTGCAGTAGTAATTTCACTTTTTGGTCCAAACTCACCTGTAGTACTTGTTACTACTGTTGGAGTTCTTACAGAAGTACCTGTTATGCTGATGCTTGTTAAAATTGTAAATAAAACGAAACATTGGTTTCCACAGCCTAGTTTTGAAAAGAACATTTAGTATTAGGAACATAGAAATTTACCAAATATACAAGACCGAGTATTAGATGAGGTACTCTTAATACTAATGTTTATTAAAGTTACACACAAAACAATAAAAAGGTTTACTGATGAAAATAGGAGAAAAAACTAAATATTTAAAGTAAATAGAATAAAGGGCAGCTTTGCTGGCCTTTTTGCTTTGTTTTCATTACAAGGGAAAATTGACAAATAGAAAGAATAATTATAATATGTTAATATACCCATATGGGTATATAGGCATTCTGTTGAACTAGATATAAGATAAGAGGAAGTGATGATATGGATAAGTTAACAGACTTTTTTAAATTATTATCAGATGAAACTAGGTTGAGAATTTTGATACTGCTTTTTCATAAAAAATTTTGTGTTTGTGAGTTATGTGGCATAATGGGGGAAGCTCAACCAAAGATTTCAAAGCATCTTGGAAAATTAAGAGATATGGGATTTGTAAAGGATGAGAGACAGGAACAATTTATTTACTACAAACTAAATATAACAGAAGGGTTATATATGAACATTTTGCAGGAAATAATCAACAATATTAATGATTATGCAACTATTAAAGAAGATCTGGAGAAATCCGGTAATACCAAATTGTTTCTTGAATCATGCAAAAATAAGATTTAAATTAAATGAAGATTTAGGGGGATATTTATGAGCATCATGGCACAAATATTTGGATTTTTGAGTGATCAATTGCTAAAAATGACATGGCTTTCTGAATTGACTCGATTACTTGTGGAAAAGGTATTTGGCTTATCTATTAAGGAAAGATTAGGCGGGAGTATTCACTTCTTTATTTATGATACTATAAAAATCTTTATATTATTATCAATACTTATATTTATAATTTCATATATCCAGAGCTATTTTCCACCTGAAAGAACTAAGAAAATACTTGGTAGGATAAAAGGAATAAAGGGGAATATTCTTGGGGCTTTGCTTGGAACTATAACTCCATTTTGTAGTTGTTCAAGTATTCCAATATTTATAGGTTTTACATCAGCTGGACTTCCACTTGGAGTTACATTTTCCTTCTTAATATCATCACCCCTTGTGGATCTAGCATCCTTACTTTTATTAATGTCTTTCTTTGGAGTCAAGATTGCCATAGCATATGTAGTGGTAGGCTTGATACTTGCAGTCATTGGGGGAACTTTAATTGATAAACTTGGCATGGAGAAGTATATACAAGAATATGTTCTAGAAATAGGAAATACTGATACTGAATTAGTAGAAATGAATCGTGAAGAAAGAATTTCATATTCTAGGAGTCAGGTAGCAGAGATAATTCACAAAGTATGGTTATATGTTTTAATAGGGGTAGGAATTGGTGCAGCTATACACAACTGGATACCACAATCCCTTATAGAAAAAATAATAGGAAGCAATAACCCATTTGCTGTTATACTTGCTACAATAGTTGGGATACCAATGTATGCAGATATATTTGGAACCTTGCCAATTGCAGAAGCCTTATTTGGAAAGGGAGTTCAGATTGGAACAGTACTTTCTTTTATGATGGCTGTAACAGCATTATCACTTCCTTCAATTGTTATGCTAAGCAAGGTGGTAAAACCAAAGCTACTAGCAATATTTGTAACAATTGTATCAATTGGAATAATGATTATTGGTTATCTGTTTAATGCATTTTCTTATTTGCTGATTTAGCGAATAAGGTTATATAATTCAATAACAGGTCTTTGTATGTTTATAATATTAAACTTATATGAAGTTCAATAATTTAAAAAATATAATTAAACAGGAGGGTTTTATATGATTATTAAAGTTTTAGGTACTGGTTGTGCAAACTGCAAAAAGTTAGAAGAGAACACAAAAAAGGCAGTAGAAGAGTTGGGAATAGATGCACAAATTGAAAAAGTAGAAGAGTTAAAAGCTATTCTTGGCTATGGAGTTATGAAAACCCCAGCACTTGTTGTAGATGAAAAAGTAAAGGTTATGGGAAGGGTTCCCACTTCAGAGGAAATTAAAAAATATTTATAACAATAATTAGGTTAATAATGAGTAATAGGAATAGGGTTAAAGGGTAAGTTTCGAACCTTTTAACCCTATTCTTATTTAATAGTGCAACACAGAAAGGTAAACAAGTGGTTATAATGGAGAATAAAAATTGCTTGAAGGGTAGCCTTGACACATGACTTTGGAGCCATTATGCAAGTAACTCATTGGAGTTTACATAGAGAATAATAAATATAAGGATAAATTTTCTTTATTCACACCAAGTGTATTGACAATATATTTGCTATGGCATATATTATGTATAGATACATGTCTATATAGAGAGGTATGATGTGAATATGAATTATGATGATAATGCAAAAGTTATTAAAGCACTTTCGGATCCAAATAGGCTTAAAATTATTGACATTTTGTCCTGTGGGGAAAGGTGTGCTTGTGATATATTAGAATACTTTGATTTTTCTCAGCCAACACTTTCACATCATATGAAGGTGTTAATGGATTGCGATTTAGTTAATTGCAAAAAAGAAGGTTTATGGAGTCACTATTCTCTAAATAGTATAAATTGTAATAGGTTAATTTTATTTCTTATGAATCTTGTTACAGATACTCAAGAATGTATCTGTAAAGATAAATCAAAATGTGAATACTAAATAAAAGGAGTGTATGATTATGAAAAAAATGGTAATATTTGAGCCTGCAATGTGCTGTTCAACAGGAGTGTGCGGTCCATCAGTTGATAAGGAACTTCTTAGGATATCTACAGTTTTAAACAACCTAAAAAATAAGGGAGTATTAGTTGAAAGATATAATCTAAATAGTAATCCCCAAATATTTGTTGATAACAAAACAATAAATGAAATATTAAACAAGGATGGGGTAGAGGTTCTACCAGTTACCATGGTTGATGGAGTTGTTGTGAAAACCAAAGCTTATCCAACAAATGGTGAGTTCTGCAGTCTATTAGATGTGCCAGCAGAATATTTAAGAGCTGAAAAAGAATCATCAGGTGGATGTTGTTGTAAGGGCGGATGCTGCTAAAACTGAAAAGAGGGATATTATGTTTAAAAGCTTTAATATAGCAAATATAAATCTTACTAAATATTTATTTTTCACAGGCAAGGGTGGAGTTGGGAAAACCTCAGCAGCATGTGCTACTGCAGTTACCCTAGCTGATGCTGGTAAGAAAATAATGCTAATTAGTACTGACCCAGCATCTAATCTTCAGGATGTTTTTAATACAGAGTTAGATAATAAGGGAGTTGCAATTTCCGAGGTTCCTAATTTAGTAGTTGGAAACTTTGAACCAGAGGCAGCAGCTGCGGAGTATAGAGAAAGTGTGATAGCTCCCTACCGTGGTAAATTACCAGAAGCAGTTTTGAAAAATATGGAGGAACAGCTCTCAGGTTCATGTACCGTTGAAATTGCAGCATTTAATGAGTTTTCAAATTTCATAACTGATGAAAAAGCTTCAGTTGAATACGACCATATTATATTTGATACAGCACCAACAGGTCACACATTAAGAATGCTTCAACTTCCTTCAGCTTGGAGCAACTTTATTAGTGAAAGCACCCATGGAGCATCATGCCTGGGACAGCTTTCCGGACTGGAAAGTAAAAAAGAAGTTTATAAAAAGGCAGTTCAAAACCTGGCTGATAAGGAAAAGACAACACTAATTCTAGTATCTCGTCCTGAGCCTTCTCCACTAAAGGAAGCTGAAAGAGCTTCAATGGAGCTTCAGGACATAGGGGTAAATAATCAGGTTTTAATAATTAATGGTGTGTTAGAAGAACATGATGATTATCTCTCTAATGCTATTTATGAAAAACAGCAAAATGCATTAAGGGATATTCCGGTCCCGCTAAAAAGCATTGAAACTTTTAAAATACCATTAAGACCATATAATGTAACAGGATTAGAAAATGTAAGAGCACTTTTAAACAATAATAATGTCAAATTCAATAGTGAAACATTGAATATAAACAATATCCCAAAACTGAAAAATGTAATAGAAGACCTATATAACAGTGGGAAAAGAGTAATATTTACAATGGGTAAGGGTGGAGTAGGTAAAACTACAATTGCAGCTGCTATTGCATTAGGTTTAGCAAATATGGGTAAGAAGGTGCACCTGACAACAACAGATCCAGCAGGTCATTTAGGGTTTGTGCTAGATGAAAGCTATGGAATTACCATAAGCAATATTGATGAAAAGAAGGAACTTGAAAGGTATAAAGAGGAAGTATTAAGCAAAGCAAGGGAAACAATGAGTGAGGATGACATTGCTTATATTGAGGAAGATTTAAGGTCTCCTTGTACTCAGGAAATAGCGGTGTTTAGAGCATTTGCTGAAATAGTTGAAAGATCAGAAAATGAGGTTGTGGTTATTGATACTGCACCAACAGGGCACACACTTTTACTTTTAGAGTCCACCCAAAGCTATAATAAAGAAATTGAGCGTTCTCAGGGGGATATACCAGAGTCAGCAAAAAAGTTATTGCCTAGGTTAAAAAATAAAAAAGAAACAGAAGTTATAGTTGTGACATTAGCTGAAACTACTCCAGTTTATGAAGCAATGAGATTACAAATGGACTTAAATAGAGCGGGTATTAGCAGTAAATGGTGGGTTATTAATTCAAGCTTATATGCCGCAAATACAACCAATTCTATTTTAAAGGTAAAGGCAAACAATGAAGTTAAGTGGATAAACAAGGTAAATGAAATATCCAATGGAAACTTTGCAGTTATAGAATGGATACCAGAGGAAGTTAAGGGTGAAATACTTAAGAATTTGATAAAATAGAGTAGATTCACTACAAAGCAGTATAAAAGCTTTGTAAATGAGTAAGGTGAAAAAAAGAGACAGATTTCTGAAGTGCACCCCAAATGTTAGACAAAAAACTAACATTTGGAGGTGCACTTTAATTTGGAATTTTATTTTTCTTCATATAGTCTTCATAAAAATTAGTTAATATATCCTTGTTAATAGAAAAGGTATAAACAAATAATAAGGAGTTGTAAGTATATGAAGAAAAGAAGGAAGGTAGCAATTGCACTTGTCTTTACGGCTTTAATGGTATCCGTTGCGGGATGCAGCAGAACAGTTACGGGTAACAAAGAAGCAGATAATGCTCTTAATGCTTTTAATGAAATAGTCAAGACTTATCCTGAAAGTAAAGGCTTCCATAGTGCTTTACAGCATTGGGGGTTTGAACTTGCTACTGGGGAAAAGTTTGAATGGAGCAAGGATATGTCAGCAAATAAGGCAGACTTGGCAATGGTTGTGTTAGCAGATCCACTTGTTAAGGCTGGTTTAGATGTTACTAAGCTTGATCAAAATGAATGGATATATGAGCCAGCAAGCAAAGATGATATGGGAGTTGATCTACCTAATAGATTAATAAAACCTTACAACGTAAGTGATAAAAAACAAACTTCAAATGGATCAGAGGATTCCATGAGAAGAATATTGAAAGCAGATACTAGCATTATAAAGTATCATGAAAAACAACAACATTATGGACTAAAACTTGGTGAAGGTAATGAGGTTCAATGGACAGAAGAATTGGGACTAAATGATGCAGATATGATATTTGTTCTAAAGGCTGAGCCACTTGTAAAAGCAGGATTAGATGTAAGTAAACTAGAGGGCAGTGGATGGGTATTTAAACCAGCAAGTAATGATGATATGGGAATGGGAGCAAGCCCAGATCAAATAGTGAAAATACATGATATAAAGAAATAATTTTTTTATCATACAATCACCCCGGACCGGTGGGGTGATTGTAACAAATTATTTAATGAAAATGGGGTGTAGGTTTTGGAAAAAAATCTTAAAATAGAAGGAATGACCTGCGCAGCTTGTGCAAAAACTGTTGAAAGAGTATCAAAAAAGCTAGATGGTGTTATCGAAGCAAATGTAAACTTTGCTACAGAAAAACTAAAGATTAGTTTTGATGAAACAAAAGTCTCAATCCCAGATATTCGAGCAGCTATTGAAAAGGCAGGATACAGGGCTGTTACTGAGTCAAGTAAAAAGTCATTAAAAGTAGAAGGTATGACCTGTGCAGCTTGCGCAAAAACAATTGAGAAGGTAACAAAAAAACTAGATGGGGTTATAGATTCTAATGTAAACTTTGCAACTGAAAAATTAAGTATAAGCTATGATGCTTCAAAGGTTAGAGTTTCAGATATTAAGAAGGCCATAGAAAAAGCTGGATATAAGGCAATTGAAGAGGAAACTTCTGTAGATGAAGATAAAATAAGAAAAGAAAAGGAAATTAAATTAATTTGGAAGAAATTTATTATTTCATTAATATTCTCAATACCTCTATTAATTATAACCATGGGACATATGTTTGGTGAACCAATTGGATTTAAGCTTCCACAGTTTATAGACCCTATGATCAATCCAAGAGCTTTTGGTATAGCTCAATTGATTTTGGTGCTACCTGTTATGATTGCAGGTTATAAGTTCTTTACAGTAGGCTTTAAATCACTATTTAGAAGAGGCCCTAATATGGACTCACTAATTGCTATGGGTACCTCAGCAGCATTCTTATATGGAATATTTGCTATAGTGCAAATTTTTAGAGGGAATGTAGATTATGCTTATGATTTATATTTCGAATCAGCGGCAGTTATAATAACCCTTATTACACTTGGCAAATACTTAGAAGCAGTTACAAAGGGAAAAACCTCTGAGGCTATAAAGAAGCTTATGGGACTTGCTCCTAAAACAGCTATTGTTATTAGGGATGAGAAAGAGGTAGAAACTCCTTTAGAAGAAGTTGAAGTAGGAGATGTAATTATAGTTAGGCCAGGAGAAAAAATGCCAGTAGATGGAGAAGTAATAGAAGGTTTGACCTCTGTAGATGAATCCATGTTGACAGGAGAAAGTATACCAGTAGAAAAGAATATTGGAGATAAGATAATAGGTGCAAGTATTAATAAAAATGGAAGAATAAGGTACAAGGCTACTAAAGTTGGTAAAGATACAGCATTAGCTCAGATTATAAAGCTAGTAGAGGATGCGCAGGGCTCTAAAGCCCCAATTGCCAAGATGGCAGATATAATTTCAGGCTACTTTGTTCCAGTAGTTATAGGAATAGCAATTGCTTCAGCATTGGCATGGTACTTCTTTGGAGGAGAAACAGCAGTATTCGCTTTAACAATATTTATTTCTGTGCTTGTTATAGCATGTCCTTGTGCTTTAGGCTTAGCAACTCCAACTGCAATAATGGTTGGTACAGGAAAGGGTGCAGAATATGGTGTTTTAATAAAAAGTGGTGTTGCATTAGAAACAGCACATAAAATAAAAACAATAGTATTTGATAAAACAGGCACTATTACAGAGGGTAAGCCAAAGGTTACAGATGTAGTTGTTACAAATGGCATTGCACCAAATGAGTTGTTACAATTAGCTGCTTCAGCAGAAAAGGGTTCAGAGCATCCACTTGGAGAGTCAATTGTAAAGGGTGCTGAGGAAAAGGAATTAGAATTTAAAAAGCTTGATTTATTTAAGGCGATACCTGGCCTTGGTATAGAAGTTAAAATTGATGATAAAAATATATTGCTTGGAAACAGAAAGCTTATGGTTGAAAGAAATATATCCCTAGAAAAGCTAGAGGAAACTTCTGATAAGCTTGCTAGTGAAGGTAAAACTCCAATGTATATAGCAATTGATAGTAAAATGGCAGGTATTATAGCAGTTGCAGATACTGTAAAGGAAAATAGTAAAAAAGCAATTGAAAAGCTTCATAAAATGGGAATAGAAGTAGCAATGATTACAGGGGATAATAAAAGGACTGCTGAAGCTATAGCTAAGCAGGTTGGAATAGACAGAATCCTGGCAGAAGTACTTCCTCAAGACAAAGCAAATGAGGTTAGGTCGCTTCAGGCAGAAGGTAAGAAAGTTGCAATGGTCGGTGATGGTATAAACGATGCTCCAGCTTTAGCACAAGCAGACATAGGTATAGCAATAGGTTCAGGTACAGACGTTGCTATGGAATCAGCAGATATAGTTCTTATGAGAAGTGATTTAATGGATGTTCCTACTGCAATACAGTTAAGTAAAAAGACTATAAGGAATATCAAACAAAACCTATTCTGGGCATTTGGGTATAACACATTAGGAATACCTGTTGCAATGGGAATTCTGTACCTCTTTGGAGGACCACTACTAAATCCGATAATAGCAGCGGCAGCAATGAGCTTTAGCTCAGTATCAGTATTACTTAATGCATTAAGATTAAAGGGATTTAAGCCAGCTAAGTAAATATTAAATATATAATTTAGGAGGAATGTAAAATGAAAAAGAAAATATTAATAGAGGGTATGAGCTGTGGACACTGTGTTAACCATGTTAAAGAGGCATTAAGCGAACTTAATGGAGTAACTAGTGTAGATGTAAACTTAGATGGGAAATATGCTATCCTTGATGCAAAGAAGGATGTGAAAGATGAAGAGATCAAATTTGCTATTGATGATGCAGGTTATGAAGTAGTAGGAATAGAAGTTTTATAATAAAAGAAAGAGCTTTGGTAATTAAACTTGCTAAAGCTCTTTATAGAAATCAGCAACTTACCTCTTATACTCTCAATAATATAAAAATAGTGTCTGAGTTTCATAAAATAATGCTGCTGTGAGGGCGATGCACAGTGGAGGATAATGTCAATAATCCGAATGGTTCGCTATTGAGTAGAAGAAAAGGGGAGGTATATATGAAATTAGTGGTGGATAAGGCTACTATAGATTATGTAAAAGGAAAAGGAAGGGTTATAAACATAGATTTATATACTTCAAAGTCCTGCTGTGCAGGCATAACAGAGCCTATAGTAAAATTTGGGGATCCTAAATTGATACATCAGTTCGATGTGTACTTTATAGATGATATAAAAATATATGTAAACAGATTTATTCAACCTAGAGATGATGGATTGACATTACATTTAAATAAATTTTTAGGCATTAAAAGTATATCAGTTTCAGGAGTAAAAATGCTTTAGACGTTTCTATTAAAATAATAATATTGGAGGGCTAATTATGAATTTTCATGGAGATAACATGGAAAAGAAAGGTAATCACAATCATAGTCCATTAAAGCATATGCTGCATATGGTTCTTTGCTGTGGATTACCACTAGTAATTCTAGCAGTTTTGCCACTTATATCAAAGTTTAGTCCAAGTGCTGGTAGTACAATTTTAAAGATAGTACCATTTTTATGCCCATTGATGATGATTGGAATGATACCAATGATGCTTGGTGGCAACAAAAGAGGGAGTTGCTGTGATGATAAAAATAATAACCATACTAATATGAAATTACCTAAGATAAATAAACCTATGGAATAGTAGAATACAATAAAATGCTGAAGTATTATTTATATAGAATTACAAAAGGGAGAGACTCAATTTATGTCAAAGAGTCTCTCCCTTTTGTAATTACTCCTCTTAATTTCTAGGTTATGTGGAAAGCACCATTTATCTGTCACTTGTCACAAGGCTAGCACTTTTACTATATATAAAACATATAATTATCATCGGATTTATTTTTTTCTGCTTCATTTACTAAATCAAGTATTGTTATGTTTTTCAAAGCTATTTCTAAAACATTGTCAATTTTATAAAAAACTATGTTTTGCATAGCTTTCTCAATATCCTGGGCTGTATTTGGTACTGTAGCTTCTGGTTTTTCAAAAAAATTTTGTTCAATAGCTTTAAATATATCGAGAACAGAGATTTCACTAGCTGGTCTTGATAATTGATAACCACCCTGTGCTCCCTTTGTTGATATAACTAGGTTAGCTCTTTTCAGCAACGAAAAAACCTGTTCCAAATAAATTTTGGAAATTGATAACTGCTCTGAAATACTTACAATAGGTACATATTCATCCCTGCTGTAATTCTGTGCAATATTTATCATGGCAGCTATACCATATCTTGTTTTTGCTGATATTTTCATAATTACCTCCATATCATACAAACCATATAAGTTTGGTTACATTGTAGGGTATAAATAAGTGAAAGTCAATGTTAATGAATTTTTTAAAGAAAATTTCATAATACTATTGACAAACAAATTAGGATGGATTATATTAATAACATACTAAACATATATGTTATATAAATGATAAATGAAAATAATTAATTGGAGGAATATATTATGTCAAAAATTTATAATAGTTTATCAGACTTAATTGGAAGGACACCACTTTTAGAGCTAAATAATTATGAAAAGAAAAATACTTTAAAGGCTAAAATAATTGGAAAGCTTGAATATTTTAATCCTGCAGGAAGTGTTAAAGACAGAATTGCTAAGGCTATGATTGATGATGCTGAGGTGAAGGGGTTATTAAATGCTGATTCTGTTATTATTGAACCAACAAGCGGTAATACAGGAATTGGCCTAGCATCAGTTGCAGCGGAAAGAGGATATAAATTAATACTAACAATGCCTGAAACTATGAGTATTGAAAGAAGAAATCTTCTTAAAGCATATGGAGCAGAGCTTGTACTAACTGAAGGAGCTAAGGGTATGAAAGGTGCAATTGAAAAAGCTAGGTCGCTTTCAAAGGAAATACCAAACTCATTTATTCCTGGTCAGTTTGATAACCCAGCAAATCCAGCAGTTCATAAGGCAACAACAGGACCGGAAATTTGGGAGGATACTGATGGGTTAGTAGATATTTTCGTTTCAGGTATTGGAACAGGAGGAACTATTACTGGAGTAGGTGAGTATCTAAAAGAAAAAAATCCTAATATCAAGATCATAGCTGTTGAGCCTTTTGACAGTCCAGTTTTATCTGAAGGAAAATCTGGTTCACATAAAATTCAAGGCATTGGTGCAGGATTTGTGCCAGAGGTTCTAAATACAAAAATTTATGATGAAATTATTAAGGTACAAAATGAAGATGCCTTTAAAGCAGGTAGAGAAATTTCAAAAATAGAGGGATTGCTGGGTGGAATTTCATCAGGGGCAGCTATTTTTGCAGCAACAGAACTTGCAAAAAGACCTGAAAATGAAGGGAAGACAATTGTAGTACTATTGCCTGATACAGGTGAAAGATATCTTTCTACTGTATTATTTGCATAATCTAATTATTTATAAGAATGCAAGCAATTTGCAGCAAATATATATTAAAACACTCCAAAATTAACTATGAATATAAAATGCGATGATAAGGAAAAGTAAATCCTATGAAGCATCCAGAGAGAAACTCCAAGGCTGAGAGAGTTTTATGTGAATTATGAGTGAAGTGCACCTTTGAGCATTAAGCCGAATATCAGTAGGCTGCTACGGTATCTCCCGTTATAGAGATATGGTATAATCGTACCTGATTAAAGATGGGCAGAAATGTCTAATCAGAGTGGAACCGCGGAAGTTAACCTTCTGCCTCTGTAATATACAGAGGTAGAAGGCTTTTTTATTGCACTAGGGGCCAGGGCGATAAATCAAGTAAATAAAACAAATTATGAGGAATAGAAAATGAATACAACGTATATAAGTTTATTAGCATCAGCAATCGTATTAGTATTTTTATTTTTTTTAAAAACAAAAAAGGTTAGTTTTGGAGCTAGAGTTTTAACTGCAATGATTCTTGGGATAGCAGCAGGTGTAATATTTAAGGAGAGTGCCCAGGTTATTGCACCTGTTGGGAAAATATTTGTAGGCCTCATTAAGATGGTAGTTATACCATTAGTTATGACTGCAATAATCTCAAGTATTACTTCACTTGAAAGCCCTGCTCAATTAAAGAAAATAGGTTTCAAGACTATAGGATTATTACTTGGAACTACTGCTATAGCAACGATAATTGGTATTATAATTGGAAATGTTATGGACCTAGGTGCAGGAATCCAATTTGCTAAGGATGCTTCATTTCAAGCAAGAGAAATACCTACATTTGCCAAGGTATTAACCGATATGATACCCTCAAATCCTGTAGCTTCAATGGCTGCTGGAAATATAATACCTGTAATTGTGTTTTCAGTGTTTATTGCAGTTGCAATTATAATTGAGGGAGGAAGAAAACCTGAAACAGTAAAACCCGTTAAGGACTTTATAAATTCTTTTTCAAAGATAATGTTCAGGATAACCAAGCTGGTAATAGGTCTAGCCCCATATGGTGTCTTTGGATTAATGGCAAATATATCTGGGAAATATGGATTAGCAACATTAATTCCACTTGGAAAGGTAATAATAGCTGTTTATATTGGATGCATAATACAGGTAGGATTTGTATATTCAGGACTTGTGGCATTAGTTGCAAAGGTTAATCCAATTAAATTCTTTAAAAAGATTTATCCAGCACAGGTGGTTGCATTTACGACTCAGAGCAGCTATGGTACGCTGCCTGTAACAATCAAGTCTTTGACAAACAGAGTAAAAATATCAGAAAAGATAGCAAGCTTTGTGGCACCAATAGGTTCAACAGTTGGTATGAATGCCTGCGGAGGACTTTACCCAGCTATTGCAGCAGTATTTGTTGCAAGGATATTTAATATAGAGATGTCCATGGGAGATTATGCTCTGCTAGTTGCTACAACTACCTTTGCATCAATAGGAATAGCAGGTGTTCCTGGTACTGCGTCCATTGCCGCAACAGTTGTGCTGTCAACTCTTGGACTTCCTATTGAAGGAATTGCAATGCTTCTTGGTATAGATGTCGTAATTGACATGGCAAGAACTGCAACTAATGTAACCGGTGCAGCTGTAACAGCATTATTAGTTGCAAGCTCAGAGGGTGAATTCGACAGGGCTGCCTTTGAAAATGATTCAAAGGATGACAATGAGGGCTTTTCGTAGAAATGACAGCAACAATTTTTATAAGCCATACTGCTTTCCCATTTTGAAATATATAACTTTCACCTTCATATAATTCACATAACTTATATGTAAAATAAAAAATAAATATTGATTTGGAGGACTAAGAATGGGAAAGAAGAAACCGACAACATCTGCAAAAAGTTCAGTAAAAAAGCAAATAAGAAAGGGTAATAATTATAGAAAATTTATAGCATTAGGATTGGTTATAGTAGTAATATTTATAACAGGATACCTCCTTTTGGGAAATAAAGCTAATAAAGATAATGGTGTAAAAACATCAAATACAGAGAATTCTATAAAAATTAAAAAAGAAGAAATTTCTTCAACAGCAAAATTTTATCCATATGAATCAGATGGTATAAAAATGGAGGTTCTAGCCGTAAAGGCTAATGATGGCACAATAAGAACTGCACTTAATACTTGCCAGGTTTGTTACCCATCAGGTAGGGGTTACTATATCCAGGATGGTGATGAATTAGAATGCCAGAACTGTGGTAATAGATTTCAATTGGATATGATAGAAGTAATTAAGGGTGGCTGTAACCCAGTACCTGTATTGGATGAAAATAAAACTGATGATGGAACTGATATAATAATTGATAATGCTTTTTTAGATGAAAACAGGGATTTATTTAAGAATTGGAAATCTGAATAGATAACAAAGGATCTGTAATGAAAAATGAATCACAAAGAGTTTATAGTTCATAAAAAAGGTCAGCAAATGCTGGCCTTTTTACTTTGCTTTTTACTGGTGATTGAGAACTGTGAGTCAAAACCCATGGGAATTTTTCTATAATTTAAACAATGCAAAACATCTTTCTGCTTAGAGTAAAGTAAATGCTAAAGAATAATTATAACATGTGAAGCAAAACATACATTCAATGAAAAAATGCTAAGGTTAAATATGAGTAAGATGTAATAATGGATAAAGTGCAAAAAAATATTGACAAATTGAGCAAAGGATATTATTATAAAAGTATACCCCCACCCCGGGGGAGTGTATGAGAATAAAATTTTGCCAAAGATGGTTCAAGAATAAAATGTTAGATAAAATCAAAGGAGTGAAAAGTAATGGCTACTAAAGCACTAAAAATAGAAGGAATGACCTGTGCATCCTGTGCAAAGGCAGTAGAGAGAGCTACTAAAAAGCTTGAAGGAGTAACAGAGGCAAATGTTAATTTAGCTACTGAAAAGTTAAGTATAAGCTTTGATGAAGGCAAGGTTTCTGTTGGAGACATTCAAACAGCTGTTGAAAAAGCAGGATATAAGGCTATTAGTGATTCTGTAAATAAAACTATGAAAATAGAAGGAATGACTTGTGCCTCCTGTGTAAAGGCAGTAGAAAGGGCAACTAAAAAACTCGATGGAGTAACAGAGGCAAGTGTTAATTTAGCTACTGAAAAATTAACTATAAGCTATGAAGCCTCAAAAGTAAGAGTTGTAGATATAAAGAAAGCAGTAGAAAAAGCTGGATACAAGGCTATAGAGGAAGAGACAACAGTAGATACTGATAGGGAAAGAAAAGAAAAAGAAATAAAGCTCTTATGGATAAAATTTATAGTTTCTGCAATATTTACAGTACCCCTATTATATATATCCATGGGTCATATGATAGGACTTCCACTTCCTGGTTTTGTTGATCCAATGATGCATCCAACAGCTTTTGCACTATCTCAATTAATACTAACTATACCTGTTGTAATTGCTGGTAATAGGTACTACAGAATTGGATTTAAAACATTGATTAAAAGAAGTCCTAATATGGATTCACTTATTGCAATAGGTACATCAGCAGCGGTGCTATATGGAATATTTGGAACAATTAAAATTATAGGTGGAGATACAAGCTATACTATGGACCTATATTTTGAATCAGCAGCGGTAATTATTACGTTAATAACACTTGGTAAATATTTAGAAGCAGTTTCAAAGGGGAAGACCTCTGAAGCTATTAAGAAACTCATGGGACTTGCTCCTAAAACTGCAATAATTATTAAGGATGGAAAGGAAGTTGAAATTCCTATTGAAGAAGTAGAAGTTGGAGATTTAATCTTGGTTAAGCCAGGTGAAAAGATGCCTGTGGATGGGGAGGTAGCCTCTGGTACTACTTCCGTAGATGAGTCAATGCTAACAGGTGAAAGTATACCAGTTGAAAAAAATGCTGGAGACGGTATTATTGGTGCAAGTATAAATAAAAACGGTACTATAAAATATAGGGCTACCAAGGTTGGCAAGGACACTACATTAGCACAAATTATAAAGCTTGTTGAAGATGCTCAAGGCTCAAAAGCACCAATCGCAAAGCTCGCAGACGTTATTTCTGGCTACTTTGTTCCTATAGTTATTGCTTTGGCGATTATTGCTGGATTAGGCTGGTATATTGCAGGCGAAAATGGAATATTTGCACTTACAATATTTATCTCTGTACTTGTAATTGCTTGCCCATGTGCACTGGGACTTGCAACTCCAACTGCTATAATGGTTGGTACAGGCAAGGGAGCAGAGCATGGCGTTTTAATAAAGAGCGGTGTTGCACTGGAAACTGCCCACAAGATAGAAACAATTGTATTTGATAAAACAGGTACTATTACAGAAGGCAAGCCAAAGGTTACTGATGTGGTTGTTACTAATGGAATAACAGAAAAAGATTTACTCCAATTAGCTGCATCGGCAGAAAAGGGTTCAGAACATCCACTTGGTGAAGCAATTGTAAAGGGTGCAGAGGAGAAGGGATTAGATTTTAAAAAATTAGATTTCTTTAAGGCCATACCAGGTCTTGGAATAGAGGTTAAAATAGATGGGAAAGACATACTACTTGGAAATAGAAAACTTATGGTTGAAAGAAATATATCATTAGAAAAACTAGAGGAAACTTCTGATAAACTGGCTAGCGAAGGCAAAACTCCAATGTATATAGCAATTGATGAAAAGCTAGCAGGAATTATTGCTGTTGCTGATACAGTAAAGGAAAATAGCAAAAAAGCAATAGAAAAGCTTCATGGAATGGGAATTGTAGTTGCTATGATTACAGGAGATAATAGGAGAACTGCTGAAGCTATAGCTAAGCAGGTAGGGATAGATAGAATTTTGGCAGAGGTTCTACCTCAGGATAAGGCTAATGAAGTTAAAAAACTACAAGCTGAAGGTAAAAAGGTTGCAATGGTTGGTGATGGTATTAATGATGCTCCAGCTCTTGCACAAGCAGATATAGGGATTGCAATAGGTTCCGGAACAGACGTTGCAATGGAATCAGCAGATATAGTTCTCATGAGAAGTGATCTAATGGATGTGCCAACAGCAATACAGTTAAGTAAGAGTACAATAAGAAATATTAAGCAAAATCTTTTCTGGGCATTTGGATACAATACATTGGGAATTCCAGTAGCAATGGGTTTGTTACACATATTTGGTGGCCCACTATTAAGTCCTATGCTAGCTGCAGCAGCAATGAGTTTAAGCTCAGTATCAGTATTAACTAATGCTTTAAGATTAAAGAGATTTAAGCCAGTAAGATAAGTAGAAAATTAAAATATATAATTTGAGGAGGTTGAGTATAAAAACATATCTGAAAAGCAGAATAGAGATGAAATTCCTGAAATTTAAAGCTATAGAAAGGGGCTGTGCACTAATGATTAAAAATCCTTAGTGCACAGCCTCTTTTTTAAATTAAATCTTTATGAAATAACTTAATCTCCTCCACTAAATCAGGCTGATTGAACAGCTTCATAGCCGTAAGTGCTAAAAGCTTTGCACCAGTGGCAATAGAACTGAGTGCCTCAGAGGCAATGCAGGATTCACGGAATTCCATAGAATGCAGTGGCGAACCACAGGAGGTGGTTTTTAGCATGGGATGAAGGAGGGGAATAACATGTGACACATTACCAGCATCAGTTGAGGAAAAGGCCACATTCTCACTCCAGGTCACCCCCATATCAGACATGGTTTCTCGGTACAGATCATCCAGTATTTCATTTCTAACAATATCATCAACCTTGTTTTGGAACCTGGCAATTTTACAAGTTGCGCCTGTAGCCATTGCAGCTCCTTGAACAATATGTTCCACCTTTTCAAAGACCTTATTAAGTGTTGGACGGGTTTTAGCACGGAGGTAAAAACGTCCTCTTGCATAATCGGGAACAATATTTGGGGCAGAACCTCCATTCAGTATGATTCCATGTATTTTAACATCAGTAGTCAAATGCTGGCGCAATGCGTTTATACCATTATAGGTAAGTATCAGTGCATCTAAGGCATTTATTCCAAGCTCCGGGGATAGTCCAGCATGGGCTGATCTGCCCCAGAATTCTATATCCACAGGGTCAACTGCAAGGGACGCGGGGGTAACAGAGTTTTCATTGGAAGGGTGGATTTCCATAGCAATATCTACATCATCAAAATATCCCTTGGTTACAAAATCCTCCTTTGCACTGCCATTTTCTCCTCCCTCCTCACCGGGGGTACCATACACCCGAAGCTCTCCGCCAAACTTATCCAATTGCTTAGACAGGGCGATTGCAGCGTAGGTTGAAATTGTCCCAATCAGATTGTGGCCACAGCCATGTCCCAAGCCCTCCAGGGCATCATATTCTGCTAAAAATGTAATCCTTGGACCACTCCGGGATGATTTTTTTACAGCAGTAAATCCGGTGGGGTGACTAGCTACATCACGAGTTATTGAAAATCCATGGGACTCCAGCTGATCCGAGAGCATTTTACATGCAAAATATTCGTGATTGGAGGTTTCAGGATTAGCAAAAATCTGACGAGCTATATTAATATATTGGTCTTGGTTATCATCAATGTACTTAAGCAGGATATTTTTTTGTGTGTTCATAAGCAAGCTCCTCTCCATAAGAAACTGCCCACATTGATAATAAACTTAGTCAGCAATGTGGGCATTAATATTATATACCTTAGTTGAAATTCATTAATCTTAATTTTATTGTAGCGTCAGCTGCCTACAGCTGACAGCTCTCACGAGTGCAAGGTTACCCTGCTTTAAATATGGGTTCTCCCTGGCTGGTTAAGCCCAGGTCAGCCGTGGGCGGCTGACGCTACAAGAGTTTTAATAGCGATATTATTCTCTAATATTCAAATACTGGGATGTAAGCTCCCTTGTAGATTTCAGTAATAGCTTTTGCAGTTTCTTCTGTGTAGTAAACCTCCATGATCTGCTTGAAGATTTCGTTGTCCTTGTCATCAGTCCTTACAGCAATTACATTAAAGTATTGTTCGGCATTTTCCTGATTTGGGTCTTCACGGAAGATGTAATCAAAGAGGCCTGCATCTGTAGCCGCACCACCGTTGATTGCGCCAAAGTCAACATCATTAAGTGAACGCGGAATCTGTACTGACTCCATTGAGACAAATTCCAGATTCTTAGGATTCTGGGCAATATTCTTAGTATTTGGAGTAACCTTATTTGTTCCATCTAGCTTTATTAATCCAGCAGATTCAAGGAGCAGCAGAGCACGTCCTCCATTGGTTGCATCGTTAGGGATTGCAACCTTTGCTCCCTCCTTAACTTCATCTAAGTTTTTAATCTTGTTGGAATATAATCCAAGTGGCGCAATAAAGGTATAACCAACTGAGCTTAAATCAAGATTACGTTCCTTAATGAAATTATTGAAATATAACATGTGCTGGAATGCATTAAGATCGATTTCACCATCAGATAAGGCGATGTTTGGCTTTACATAATCAGAAAAGCTTACTGGCTCAAGCCTGATTTTCTTTTCTGCTAATCTTTTGTTTAAATTATCCCATAGACGGAAGTCGGTGCCGTTTATTCCGATCTTTAGAACAGTAACGTCACCATCCTTTGTTCCTAATGCTGCCTTTTCAGAAGGCTTGGAAGCATTTGATGAGCATGCAGTGATACCTAGAACAATAGTTGCCACAATTAAAAGACTTAATAATTTTTTTAAATTTTTCATTTTAACTCTCCTTTTCAATTTTCTAATGACTTAGCTTTTTATATATAAAATCGCCAACTCCCTGAATAACATAGACAATTAGCAGAATAATAATAATAGTAACCACCATAATATCTGTTTTGAAATATTGATATCCATATCTTATAGCAAAATCTCCAAGCCCTCCCCCGCCAACAGTACCGGTAATTGCTGAGAAACCGATTAAGCTGATAAGTGAAATGGTAAGTGCCAAAACAATATTCTTTAGTCCCTCAACAAGAATTACTTTAAAGATAATTCCAAATGGTGAAAAACCCATAGCTTGATATGCTTCAATTACACCCATATCAACCTTTAAAAGTGCCACCTCAATCTGCCTTGCTACAAATGGAAAACTAGCTATAACAAGTGGAACAATCGCTCCCTTTATGCCGATGGTGGTGCCCGCCAGCATCCTTGTAATGCCTGGAATGGCAGCGATTAAAATAACAAATGGAATAGAACGCAGGGAATTTACTATCTTTGAAATAATCGAATAAATCATCCTGTTTTTCAAAATATGTCCTTCTGAAGTAACAAGTAAAATAACCCCTACTGGAATTCCAATCAGAGCTGCGAATAATCCTGAAATTGAAACCATAATCAAGGTTTCTTTAAGGGCCTTCAGGAGTTCGGGAGAATATTCGATTACATTAGGAATTAGCTGCTGAAGCATCTCTGATCACCTCCACCTTTGTATCAAGTGTTTTATAGTAGGTAAGTGCCTTTTCTATATTTGAACTTTCTCCGGTCAATTCCACAATAAGACTACCAACTATATTGTTGTGGAGCTTTTCAATATTTCCGAAGAGAATATTGACTGTTATCTCATATTTATGCTCCAAACGTGATAGTACAGGCTCCTGTGCAATAATACCATAGAAATTAAACTTGCATATTTTGCCCTTATATTCTGCAAAATCCTCAGGGTCAATTTTAATATTAAGTGAATGATAAACAAAATCCTTTGCAATATGGCTCTTTGGGTTGGTAAAAATATCTACTATATCTCCCTGTTCCTTTACTTCGCCATAATCCATAATTGCAATACGATTACATATGCTTTTCACGACCTCCATCTGGTGGGTAATTATTACAATGGTAATTCCAAGCTGATCGTGAATCTGTTTAAGCAGTTCAAGAATGGACTGGGTGGTATTAGGATCAAGTGCTGATGTCGCTTCATCGCATAGCAGAATTTTAGGATCACTGCTTAGTGCTCTGGCAATTGCAACACGCTGCTTTTGACCACCACTAAGCTGGTTGGGATAGGCATGCTTTTTATCCTCCAATCCTACAAGTTTGAGAAGGTTATTTACCTTCTCCTGAATATTGATCTTTTCCCATTTGAGGTTTTTTAGCGGAGCTGCAATGTTGTTATAAACGTCAATACTGTCCATTAAGTTAAAGCCCTGAAAGATCATGCCAATATTAGTACGTACACTGCGCAACTGTTTTTTACTGATGTCAAGGAGGGATGTTCCATCCACCACAACCTCACCTTTGTCAGGTTCCTCTAATAGATTTATGATGCGTATCAGTGTACTTTTTCCAGCACCGCTATAACCAATAACCCCAAAAATATCCCCCTTATTAATAGTAAGGTTAACATTTTTTAAAGCTTGTACCTCTTTATCCCTTGTATGAAAGGTTTTGTATATTCCCTTTAACTCAATCATAAATAACCTCCTATTTCTTCGATAGCCTATGTTTTGTTTGTACAACCTGCTCAATTGAATTTGGCATTAGCTTATAAAACAATTTTTTAAGTCTGTAAAGTTCCTTTATCTGCTCTTTAGTAAAAGCATAAGGAGTTACACCTTTTTGAAGCTGTTCAAGCAGATTCAAAAAGTCAAGTAAACGGATTTCTTTAAACACACCATCTCTGCATTCTTTGAAAGTATAGAAAGGGAGAACCTCCAATCCACTTATAACAGTTTTCTCAAGACCATTCAGAGTACCTTTGGTCATTTGGATGCGGAGTAAAATACTCAACAGTGAGTTGTCGGTATTAAAATCTGCCACTAGATTGCCTAATGAATAGGCAATCAGCCCGCTTTTTTTCTCTCCGCTGAATGGATCGGTAAAATTATATCCTTCCAATGGCTGAATGACATGGGCATGATTTCCGATAATTATATCCACGCCGCACTCTTCAAGTATGCGATGGCCCATTTTGATAATATTCTCAATGGGATAGGATTCAAATTCCAAACTCCAGTGGAGGAAGGCAATAACCATATCTGCTTTACCTTCCCGGGCAATAGCTACATGCCTTTTTATAAGTGTAAGATCCTCATTAGGGTTGTTAAGGTGTACATGGTTAACCATATATTCCTTGCCCTCAGGCACCTTGTCGCCATTGAGTGTAAAGGTGTAGGCAATATATGCAATACGCAAACCGTTTTTCTCAATTATTGGAATGTTGTCCTGCTCCTCTGAGGTTCGGGCAGTACCAACCTGGAGCGCTCCTTTTTTATCTAGCAGTTCCAGCGTTTCAATCAACCCCTTTTCTCCCTGGTTGAAGCAATGATTATTAGCAGTTGAAAAAAAGTTGATTCCTCTTCCATTGTTAAGGTAGCGGTCAAGCATTCCTTCGGTGCCATTGAGTTGTGGCGTTTCATTTACACTTCGAGGAGCATTTTTAACAGGCTGTGAAGCAGCTATTGGGGTTTCTAAATTGGCATAAACCCTGTCTGTATTTTCAAAGTAAAAATGAGCAATATCATCCCATAAATGCTTTGTAGTCTCAGTAGTGATTTGATCACCTGAAAGCAAATCACCACCTGCTGTCATTTTAAATGTTCCTTTAGCTACAAATCCCTCGGGCAGTGAAAAGTCCAGGTTTTGCTTTGCAAAGAACTCTTCAATGTGCTTTCCTTTTTCTGCCTGTTCAATCTGACGTATATAATATTTATACTTCCACCAATCAAATTCTCCAGGCTGCAAATCGTTAAAATCTCCCTGAACCGGTTGTGAATATCGATATTTATCTCCCTTTAGCACGCCTATTATACGGTATTTTAACTTCTCTAATTCGAGTAACAATTTTAACATCTCCCATCTTAAAAAAAAGTCCTCTTTCATAAAAAATTAAGATGAAAGAGGACTATACATATAGCCAAAAATTCTCTCCCTCATCTTCCTCTGGAAATACAAATCCAAAGCAGGAATTGGCACCTTTTCAGGCAAATGAGCCTGAGGGTTGCTGAGGTTTCATAGGGCCTGTCCCTCTACCTCTCTTGATAAGAGTCTTATTATTTAGTTTTAAATCTTGTTTGCTTATAAATCAAATATTGATTTAATACGTTACCACTTCATTGTACACATGTAAAATAATAATAAAAATGCCTCTTACTAGAAGAGGTCACAAAAATCCTTCTCCTTATCTTTCGGCATATGCCGCAGGACTTAGCACCGTATATGCAAATAAAGCATATTGGTTGCTGGGCTTCACAGGGCCTATCCCTCCACCACTCTTGATAAGACCTTATTAAATTGTATAAAAAGAATTATAATAAATAAATACAATTATGTCAATAACTTTTTTTGATTAAGAGAAAACTCCATATTATTTTATATTTTTAAGTAAAATATTTGAAATTTAATTATGTCTTCCCTCATTAATTTGTGCTTATGAATCTAGTAAATACAGTTCTAACTGAAATATATTTTTGTTACTTCTTCATAATATCTTTAAAATAATTTGCTATAATGTTTTTATATAGAAAAATTATATCCTACTTTATTTTATAGAGTGGAAGGTGGAATAGATGGACAATATTTTAATAATAGAGGATGAAGAGAAGGTTTCCGAAGTTTTGAAAGCATACCTGGTTAAGGAAGGATATAATGTTTACTGCACTACTAAAGGGTTTGAAGGTATTGAAATATTTAAAAGAATGAATATTAAACTGATAATTCTTGATTTAATGCTTCCAGATATAAGTGGAGAGGAAGTATGTAAAATAATCAGGCAAATCTCCGAGGTTCATATTTTCATGCTTACTGCGAAGGCAGGATTAGACGAAAGGATAGAGGGATTAAATATAGGTGCTGATGAGTATTTGATTAAGCCTTTCAGTCCCAGGGAGCTTACAGCAAGAGTAAATGCTCTTTTTAGAAGAATAAGTGCTGATAATACTAGTTCAAACTTAATTTTTGATGATGGAAAGCTGAGTATTGACTATGATAAAAGGGTTGTGAAGGTAAGAGGGTACGAGGTAGCTTTTACACCAAGTGAATTTGATATATTATATACCTTAGTAGTGAATAAGGGAAAGGTTTTATCTAGGGAACAGCTAATAGACAAGATTTTCGGAGTGGATTTTGATGGATATGATAGAACTGTTGATGTGCATGTAAAAAATATTCGAAAGAAGATAGAAGAAGATACAAAAAATCCTAAATATATTGTTACAGTAATGAAGGTAGGTTATAAATTTGGTGGTGATAATTAAATGCAGACCATAGGTCGAAGATTAAGTATTTTATTTGTTATATGCTCAATTATAGCAATATTGCTGATCACACTGTTCGTAAATGTAACAGTAAATAGTAAATTTAATCAGTATATGATAGATATTCAAAACAACAGGTATGAAAGAATAGTTTCCTATTTTGAAGAGGTATATAAAAGAGAAGGTAAATGGTCGGAAGATTCTGGGGCAGAATTAATGCATGAGGCCTATATGGGAAATTATTGTTTAACATTAAGGAATAACAACAATAAGACTATTTGGGGAATGGATCCGAATGATATAAAAATTGGACAGCACCTAAGTACAATGCCAGTATTGGATAATGGTGTTTATAATTCCAAGACATTTGAAATCAAATCAGGTGAAATTATAGTTGGGTATGTAGATATTGGACAGTATTCATCTATATTGATGTCTGAGGAAGATGTGAATTTTATATCTTCAATAAATAAAAGTATTGTTGTTAGTGGAATTTTAGCTCTCCTAATTATTATTCTTGTAAGTCTCTATTTCTCAAAACAGTTTTCTCGTCCAATTAAGGATGTAGCTAATATGTCAGTAAATCTATCAAAAGGAAATTTTGATACAAAATCCAATTCAGAAAGCAATATTGAAGAACTGGAAAACCTGAGAAAGAGTATTAATATACTAGCTGAAAAACTAAAGCAGCAGGATATGCTTAGAAAACGATTAGTATCGGATATATCACATGAAATCAGAACTCCATTAAATGTTCTTCAGAACAATTTAGAGGCTATGATAGATGGGATCTTCCCTGTTACCCAAGAGAGATTGAATTATCTTAATGAAGAGGTAGTGAGATTTGGCAGGCTGTTAAACAATTTAAATCAATTAAAGGAGTTCGAATCTGAAGGAATAAAGCTTAATTTTGAGAGAATATTTTTAGATGAGTTGATCACATCTATATATAAAGATTTCTATTTAACTGCAGAAAGCAAGAATATTAAGCTGGATTATGAAATTGAACCAGATAAGGATTATAGTATTAATGGGGATAGGGATAAATTAATACAGGTATTTATTAATTTAATTTCTAATGCTTTGAAGTTTACTAAAATAGATGGAAGGGTAATAATTAAGCTATATACCAATAATAAAAACATAATGGTGGAAGTTAAGGATAATGGTATTGGAATCAGGGAGGAGGATTTACCCTTTATATTTGAGAGGCTCTATAGAGGAGATAGGAGTAGGCACCAAATTGAGGGAAATGGGATTGGGTTAACAATTGTGAAGAATATATTACAGCTTCATTATGCAAGTATAAATGTGATAAGTAAAGAAGGGGAAGGAACTACTTTTAAAATTTGTTTTGATAAAGATGAAAATAATTAATTGTTTCAACTACCGCTATAGGAGCGAACACTGTTCGCCCATATGGGTTGAGGATTATCAGAACATGATGTATAATAAAGGGCTTTGATAAATTTAATTTATCAAAGCCCTTTATTTATACATGGATTTTTAGGGAAGGTATTTTTCTCGTAGTTCTTCTAAATCTGCAGTTTCTAAATTATCAACAACTTCAATTATTCCAAGTATATAATCTCCTGAAACTATTCCAAAGCCACCGGTTTTCCCAGGATTAAACTCTATTTCATTTATACCCTTTTTAGCGGTAAAGGAGGTAATTTCTTCTCCAG
>JARDZI010000131.1 GCA_029240935.1 Clostridiales bacterium | reverse complement strand
TTTAACCCTTAACTTATCATTTTCTAGGGTGCTGAACTCTGCAGTTAGTGCACATATTTCTTCATTAATAACTTCTCCCTGGACAATTACACTTCCCATAGAAGGAACCTCCACATACTTCCATTCACCATTGACCTTTATCCACTGGTTCCTTTCCCAATTCAATGAATTAAATACAACTGATGAATCAACTGATTTATTATCTTTACTCCCTATTAAGTTTTTCTGAAATTCTAGAGTCATTTTCTTTACTTTGTTTAATAAATATTCATAGCGCACTAAAGACTCATCATAAACCCTCTTTATTGAAGATCCAGGCAGTATATCATGGAATTGATAAAGCAATACTTCCTTCCAAACCTCTTCAATTTCTTTTTGAGGGTATTTACTTTTTAACATAACCTGGGACATTGAAGCTGCCAATTCCAGCTCTCTCAGGGCTATTTCTAATTTTCTATTATATCTCTTGTTTCTTCCTTGACTCGTATAAGTGCCTTGATGCTTTTCTAAGTATAGCTCACCCTTCCAGGTTTTATAGCTATCCTTATTTTTATTAATTCTATCAAAGAAAGCTCTTGAGGGCTCTTGAACTACAGGTGCCAAACCGCTAAGATTTTTCTCTCTCATGAGTCTTTCTAAATGCTCTTCTCCTGGACCACCGCCTCCATCCCCTATACCAAAGAGCATCAAACACTCTTCAGATACTCCCTTATCAAGGAACTCCTTCTCTGCACTTACAATTGCTCTTGGTGCCGCGGAACTGTTATAGGTTCCTTCAGGGGGCATATGTGCAAGAACCTTACTGCCATCTAACCCTTCCCATTTGAAGGTATGGTGTGGGAATTTATTTATAGTATTCCAGGATAGTTTTATTGTCATAAAATAGTCTACGTCAGACTTTTTTAGAATTTGAGGAAGAGCAGCCGAATACCCAAATACATCAGGCAGCCACAATGTATTTACATCTATACCAAACTCCTCTTTAAAGAATTTCTTTCCATACAGTACCTGACGTACTAAAGCCTCTCCTCCTGATACATTTGTATCTGGCTCAACCCACATGGCTCCTTGAACTTCCCAGCGTCCTTCTTTAACCCGCTGCTTTATCTTTTCATATAACAGGGGATACCTATCCTTCATCCATTGGTAAAGCTGGGGTTGACTGGCTCCAAATATGTAGTCAGGATACTTTTCCATATTTTTTAAGGCAGTAGAAAAAGTACGTGCTCCCTTTCTAATAGTTTCTCTAATAGGCCAAAGCCATGCTAAATCTATATGAGCATGCCCTATTGCACTTATTTGAAGTGATGGATCTCCGCCCTTTTTATTAAGTTCAAGGGCTAAAATTTCTCTTGCCTTTTTAGCTTCTTCTTCATCGAATTTTAACATTAACTTTGCTGCCTCAAACAGGGAAATCATAATGCTGTGATATCTAGCACAGTCCTCGGGCAGATTTTGCATTAATTCAGAAAGTACTTCAATATCATAGTAAAGTTTTCTCATTTCTTCTAAGCATTCAGCAATATAAGCTTCTTTAATACTGCCGCTGTCTCTATAATATCCAAATAAGTCGTTACAGCCCGCATCTCCCCATATGTCAATAGATTCTTCTCCCTTTGCATTTTCGCAGAAACCTACCACTCTTTTCCCAGGCTTTCCTAAAGATAAATCAAACTCTGAACTCACATTAGTAAGTCCTTGCATTGGGCAACCCTTTTCATCGAATAAACATAGTTCTCCACTTATATCGATTAAAAGTACTATCTTTTTCCCAGCTGCTTCCTTAGGAACAACTCCCTTAAAGTTAAACCAGGCACAATCCCACAATTCTCCCCAACTGTCTCCGATTCCTATGCTAATCTCTTTGCCTGCTAACTTTTCTTCAAAGGCTACAGGTTCCTTAGTAATCCATGCTGAAATCTTTAGTTCCTCAATATTCTTATAAATAGACTGATCTACTTTATCTTTAAATTTTTGAATACAACCTTTGTACTCCTTGTAAAAATATGGCATAATTTTAGCCTCCTCAAATTCTTGTGATATTGCTGGGTATTTTAGAGTCTTCCTTATCTATTAAATCATACTTAATATTATTTTCATAGTAACTCCACTGAGAAATGGCTGCCATTATGTAGGCAAAATACATATTAAAGCGGTTGATAGGCCTGTTGTTATATATAAAAAAGTAAACTGACCATTGCAATACCTTTTACAAAATGAAAACTAGCAGCCATATGAGTTATTACTTTAACGTAAATAAGTAATAAGTCATATGGCTGCTAGTTTTCATGGACTATTTTTTATTTTCACCTGAATCCTCTTTTTTAGATTCTTTACCAAAGTATTTATCTAATTCCTTTTGCATGTTCTCAGGAATCTTTCTTTCAATTGGAAATACTACTGAGTTTATAATTGATTCACTGAAGTCTCTGGTTATTACAGCTGTTTTTTCTAAGGCCTCAGCACTTAAGTAATCCATAACATCGTTACGAGTGTGAATGAATGCTCCACCGTTAGGAGCAAAACGACAGAAGGTAACAGAAGGAATTCCTGCATCAGCGAAGGCTGTAGAATCACTTGAATATATACTTTGTTCAACCTTAAGTGGTAAGCCCCTAATTTTAGCTACATGATCAATATAATCAACCATGCTTTGTTCAGCAGTAACTAGAGCCATCTCTTTTCCAAGAATGGAGCCTGCCACATCTACATTAATCATTAGAAGATGTTTTTTTAGTTCTTCCTCATGAGCCTTTAAATAAGCCTTACTTCCAAGAAGTCCAACTTCCTCAGAGCCATACCATACAAATTTTACAGTTCTGATTGGCGGATTTTCTTTAAAATGTCTAAGCAGTTCCATTATAATAACTGAACCAGCACCATTATCATATACACCTGTACTAAAAGGAACACTGTCATAATGAGCACCGAAGGATATTATCTCATCAGGGTATTTAGAACCTTCCAAGGTTACAACAACATTATGGGAAGTAAGTTCTATATCCTCAGTAATTAGTTCTACTTCGACTTTGGAAGTCTTGTTTTGAACCATATGGAAGCAGTCTTTCATGCGCATATTTAGGGCAGGTACTTTTCCATATTGGGTATTCTTTTCACGCATTCTAGCCACAGTAATATCAGTTTTATTTTCTTCATCCTTGGCAGTACCACACATGGTTATATAACCAGCGATACCAGCTTCTATAAGTTTTTTATAAAGCTTAGGATTTGGACTCATATTTATAAGTACAAATTTTCCTTTAAGGTCAACCAAATTTGCGTCAAGTCCATCTTCTATATATACAAAATCTGTAGTTATTCCACCCTCGGGTGTACTAATTGAGCAGTTGTATGGTGTAATCTCATATTCTTTTTCGTAGGGTTCAACTACCTTTAGTGAAGCTTTTTTAATTTTAGAAGTAGGAACTTTAAAATCTTCTATGTATCCCTCACATCCTATTGAAGAAATTTCTTCTAAAAGAATGTTTGCAGCTTTTAACTCTTCATCTGAACCGCTAGTTCGTATAAAACCAATTTTCTTTAAAAGTTCAAATTCTCTTCTGTTATTGATTGACATAACATTTACCCCCCCGTGTATGAATTTATATATAGTATACTATAATTAAGAAAAGATTCAAAATAATTATACAGGTCGTATATTATAGGATGGGTGCCAGCATACTGGCATGGGAGTTAATATAAAACATCACAACAGAGAAAATGGCAGCAGCCACTGAGTAGAATATCTCAGTGGCTGCTGCTATATATGTAGGGTGGCACTTACATCACATATTATAGGTTTGTTTACTTTTAACTGTAACCTTATTGCTCTTTTCAATAATTTCCGGAACTAACTCCTGGCCGATTCCAGGCTTGTCTGGAACTTGATAAATTCCATTGATTGGTTGGTAATCATAAAGACAAGTCCCTCTTGATTCAGGGTTAAGGGCTCTTTGGTGATGCTCGTGAATTAAAAAGTTAGGAATAACCGCTTCTAACTGCAAAGCTGCTGCCTTTGATATGGGACTGCCGCATACATGTATTTGTACTGTACAATCAAATGCATATGCCATATCACAAATTTTCTTTGCTTCAGTAATACCCCCGCATAGACATAAATCAGGCTGTATTACTTGAATTGATCCATTCTGTAGGAAGGGAATATATCCAAACCTTGTATATATTCGTTCCCCTGAAGCTATTGGTATATTCACGTTTTTATGCACCTTAAGCATTAATTCTGAGTTGAGAGGATGAACTGGCTCTTCATAATAAAAGATTCTTAATTCCTCAAGTATTTTTCCAACTTGAATTGCTGCAGTGGAATCTGTATTTGAGTGCATTTCAACTATTATATCTAGGTCATCTCCTCCCGCCTCTCTCATAGCTCGTACTCTATTATAAACTGTTTTTAGGATTTTATTTGAAAGTGGCCCTGTAATCTTCCAGGAGCTTGAATTATTTTCATCACTGCTTATAACTATGGGATCAACTTTTATACAGTTATAACCTTCTTTTATGACTCTTTTTGTTACTTCAGCATATTCTTCCGGAGATCTTAATGCTTCTTTATCAATAACTTCTCCCCAGTTATATTGCAATTGGCTGGCATAGGTTCGCAGGTTATCATTTGTTTTGCCGCCAAGTAGTTGATAAACCGGGACACCCAGCGCTTTACCCTTGATATCCCACAATGCTATGTCAAGAGCACTGATACCAGCATTTACTATTGTTCCGCCGCCTTTTCCCCAAAATGTTTTGCTAAAAAGTGTATCCCAAATCTTTTCAATTTTCATAGGATCTAAACCTATCAATACTTCAGCAAAGTCTTGTATCATCCCAAATCCAGCACGCCATCCTTTGCCATAGGCTAAACCCGCTTCCCCAAAACCACTAATTCCTTCATCCGTATTTATTCTAGTGATAATAGGACGCCATGTTCCCCTTCCTCTTCCTGAATTTCCACTTTGCACTTGTATAACATCTATACTTGTAATTTTCATGTTTTCCTCCTAAAATCCAGGTACAAATCCACCTTTAAATAAATCATTAATTTTATCTCGCATTTCATCAGTTGTATAAGCATCTATCAATGCAGAAACCCATTCTTCATCTTTATTCTTTGGATCAATAACAAAACCAACCCCGTAATCCTTATAGTCATCTGAAGAAGCCATTACAGTATCCATAGAAACATTATTGCTCAAAAGTAAATAGGTTGATGTCATACATGCATCTACATCAGCCATAGTCTTAACAACCTGGTGATGTTGAACTGCTACAATTTTATAGTTATGAGGATTTTCCTTTATATCCAAAATGGTAGGCACTGTAACTCCATCTTGAAGGGTAATAAGACCTAATTCTTGTAAAAACAACATTGCACGAGCCTGATTAGAGCCATCATCAGAAACAGAAATTGTAGCTCCATCTGGCAAATCTTTAACAGAATCATATTTTTCAGACATAATACTGTATTCATTATGGTGAATGAATGGCTCCAACATAATTAGATTTGTTCCCTTTTGTTCATTATAATTGTCCATCCAAGGTTTGTGTTGATGCAGAGCAGTATCAAGAGATCCTTCAGCAATAGCCTCGTTCATTACTGTAGCATTCTCTAAATCAACAACTTCAACCTCATAGCCTAATTCCTTTAGTTTATCAATTGCAGGCTGTGCTGCAACTTCATCATGATTAAATGCAATACATCCTATTTTTATTGTCTTTTTAATTCCTCCATTAGCTGCTTCTTTAGATTTAGTACAAGCGGTAATACTAAGAATTAAAGTACAAAGCATAAGTATAGCAATTCCTCTTTTTGTTATTGTCTTCATTTTTTTCTCTCCTCTATTTGAATTTTTTATATACATAATCACCAGATATTTGAATTATAATTACTAGTACAAATAAAACTGCAACGATAGAGTACATTACTTTATCATTAAAACTTTGATATCCATATGTAAGAGCTGATGCTCCTAACCCCCCTGCCCCAACAGTTCCTGCAACTGCACTCAATCCTAGCAATTGAATAATTGAAAGAATTGAGCTGGATATTAGGGATGGCAGTGTTTCTATCAAAACAACCCGGAAAATAATTTGTAAGTCTGAAGCACCAAAGGACTTGGCTGCCTCTATCAATGCTGGGTTAGTTTCTTTTAAGCTATTTTCAAACATTCTAGCCATAAATGGAGTCCCTGCAATGGTCAGTGGAACTAGTGCAGCTTTCCATCCTATACTGCTGCCTGTAATAAAACGCGTTAAAGGTATGATTGATACCATCAAAATTACAAAAGGAAATGAGCGAATTACACTTACAAAAATGTTTAGTAAATAGTTTAATATTTTATTTGGTCGTAATCCATCATTTCTCGTTACATACATTGCTATAGACAGTATAAATCCAAAGAAACCTGATAATACCGTTGCAAACATTAACATCCTCATTGTAGCAAAAAATGATGGTATTATTATCCTCCCTACAATCTCACCTAAAGGAATTTCACGCATTAATAATCACCTCATCACTATTTCCAATTACACGGTATCGAACTCCATGATTCTTCAGCCACATTTCATATTTATTAACAGAGCTTATATCAACATGAATGACAAAATGCCCATAGCTATTTTCCCTATACTTTTCAATATTCCCTGATACAAGGCTAAATTTCTCTCCCAATTCCCATGCCATAGTAGAAAGTAAATTCTCATGACCGGGTATCATAAAAAATTCAATATATGAGCCTGTGTCAGGAGGGTTGATACTTTCTTCTCCAAGCAGATTTTTTAATGGCTCTGGCTGTCTTAGAAAAATATCATCAACTTGTCCACATTCAAGAATTTCTCCACCCTGCAAGATAGCCATCTTGTTACAGATTTGTCTAACCACAGACATCTGGTGAGTTACTACAACAATAGTTATACTTAAATCGGTGTTTATTTTTTGTAATAAGGACAAAATGTCTTTAGTCGTTTTTGGATCAAGTGCAGATGTTGCTTCGTCACAAAGCAAAATTTTTGGATTCAATGTCAGAGCTCTTGCAATAGCAACACGTTGCTTTTGGCCACCGCTAAGATTCTTTGCTTTAACATTAATCTTATCTTCAATATCTACAAGCTGAACCAATTCATTAACTTTTTTATCAATCTGATTTTTTGGTATTTTCCAGCATTTCATCGGGAGTGCAATGTTTTCATATACTGTTTTTCTTTCAATTAATGAGAAATGCTGAAAAATCATACCTATATTTTTTCTAAATTCTCTTAGCGTACCTCTTGACAGGCTCTTAATATCTATACCATCAATAGTAATTTGTCCTTCATCAAAGTGCTCAAGCCTGTTAATACACCTAAGAAGTGTTGATTTCCCTGCTCCACTTCTTCCAATCAAGCCATAAATATCACCTTTATCTATAGTAATAGAAACATTCTTTAAAACTTGAAGGTTACCATAAGATTTATTAATGTTTTTAATATCAATCATAAATGTTTATTTTACAGTAATAACTGCAAATACCTCCCTTCATAATTATTCATGTTCAGCTTATTTGCATTATTGTTAATATTGATGCAATCAACTTTATATTTTAATGTCATAATTTTAAAAATATTGCAATATATTATCGAATAGCGCCATTCGTTAATACTTTATCATTTATATTTTATAAGTCCAATTCAAAAAAACTATATGTATTTTATATTTATTTGTTTTATCAATACAAGAAATGTTTCAAAAATGTTATGTGCTAGTGAGGCCTTGGAAAAAGGACTGAAGTGAGATCTTTGGGAGGATCTCAGACAGGCCACAGTCACGTCTTAAGTTCATATATTCTTAAATATTAAAGGACAGCCAATAATTTTTATAAAGACAAAAATTATTGGCTGTCCTTTAGTGGGAGCATTATATGATAATTTTTTATAAATTAAATAGATGAGAACTGTCCCTTTGTACACTAAACTGTTGTTAGAAAGCAAAACAAAGCTTGAGACGTGACTGCCACCAGAATTATTTTCTTTCCCAACATTGCTATATTTTGTATAATATAATTAAATAAACTGTTAGGGGGGAATAAAAATGGCTGACCAGAGAGTAGTTAAGATGGCAAAGCTTCTTGTGGACTATTCATTGAATGTTGAAAAGGGGGACTACCTTTCAATTGAGGCAAGCGATGTATCAGCACCTTTGATTAGAGAGGTATACCGAGAGGCGATTAGGAAGGGTTCCTATGTGGATGTTAATGTAAACCTTCCAGGAATTTCAGAAATATTCTATAAGGAAGCAAGTGATGAACAGCTTACATATGTAAAGCCCATTAACAAATTCGCAGTTGAGAATTATACAAAAATACTTTCCATATGGGGTGGGCATAATCTTAAGACTTTATCCAATGTTGACCCAACAAAAATGCAAAAGAGGTCAACAGCCAACAGGGAAATCAATATAAAATTTATGGAGAAGATGATGAAGGGTGAATTAGGCTGGTGTGGAACCCAATTTCCAACCCATTCCGATGCACAGGAAGCCAATATGAGTCTTGAAGAATATGAGGATTTTGTATATGGTGCAATACTTCTTGACAGAGAGGATCCTGTGGCAGAGTGGAGGGCAATATCTAAAAGGCAGGATGATATATGCAAATATCTTGAGGGTAAAAAGAATATTCATGTAATTTCAAAGGATACGGATTTAAGGATGAGGGTTGAGGGCAGAAGATGGATCAACTGTGACTGCAAGCTCAATGTTCCCGATGGAGAGGTTTTTACAACTCCAATAGAAAACTCCGTAGAAGGTCATATAAGGTTCAGCTATCCTGGAATATACAATGGCAAGGAAATAGAGGATATAAGGCTTGAATTCAAGGAAGGCAAAGTAGTAAATGCCAGTGCAGCAAAGGGCGATGATCTGCTCTTGGCACTTCTTGATACTGATGAAGGTTCTAGGATACTTGGTGAGTTTGCAATCGGAACCAATTACGGAATACAAAAGTTCACTAAAAACATGCTCTTTGATGAGAAGATAGGTGGAACTATCCATGCTGCAATAGGTTCTGTTCCAATGGCTACAGGTGGAACCAACCAGTCAGGAATCCACTGGGATATGCTCTGCAACATGAAAGATGGCGGAGAGATCTATGCCGACGGAGAGCTGATATACAAGGACGGAAGGTTTGTAAACTGGAATCTGTA
>JARDZI010000489.1 GCA_029240935.1 Clostridiales bacterium | reverse complement strand
TATAAGTTAATGACTGTAATATTATTTTTCTTAAAACCTTTTGGGATAAATATTTATTGATAGAATAAACAGGTATTATCCCCTTGGTAATGTTATCCATATCCTTTTCATATTGGGGTTCCACAATTTGCAGTTCACCCATTTTTCTAGATAATTTCCCAAAAAGATAAACACTTTCTCCTACCTTAAAAGTATTTTTAATATATGGTTGGTTAAACCACACTCCTGTTATATAATCTGTTCCACTTTTAAATAGAATTCTTGTTAATGTTTTCCCAGTAGCTGTTCTTCTAGCACCATAAATAATAGAGGTTACACCTATAATTGATACCATATCTCCATCCTTTACTTCAGATAAGGGCTTAATATTGCTTCTATCCTCGTAATCTCTTGGAAAGTAGGTAATAGCGTCCAAGATTGAAAATATTCCAAGGGAGTTCAATTGTTTGAGAATTTTAGGTCCAACTCCCTTTATTTTTTCTAATTCCATATAATCACCCTGCTTAATAAAATGGACTTGCGTATGCAAGTCCACTCCATAATATTTGTTACTCCACTGATATAATATAATAATATAATGGCTGACCACCATAGTTTATGCTTATATCAGAATCTGGATATTTTTCAGAAATATAATCCTGTATTTCTAAAGTATCTTCTTCACTAATTTCATTTCCATAGAATATGGTTACTAACTCACTGCTATCATCCATCATATTATCAATGAGCTCCTTAACCACCTTGTTTAAATCCTCGCTAGCTTTAATTAGCTTACCATTAAGTATGCCTAAAATATTTCCTTCCTTAATCTCAACATCATTAAACATGGTGTCTCTAACAGCATATGTTACTTGCCCAGTTTTAACCTTTGAAATCGCTTTATTCATAGCTTCTTCATTTTCATCAGATCCTAAGTCTGGGTTTAAAGTAATAACTGCAGTTACACCCTGAGGGATACTTTTTGTTGGAATAACTACCAGGTTTTTATCGCTTATATCCTTTGCTTGTTTGGCAGCCATAATAATATTCCCATTGTTAGGAAGGATAAAAATATTTTTTGCATTAATTGAGTTTACTGCTTCTAAAATATCCTGTGTGCTTGGATTCATAGTTTGACCGCCTTCAATAATGGCATCCACCCCTAAATCCTTAAATATTCTGGTAATTCCATCACCCATAGCAACAGTAACAATTGCATATTCCTTTTCAATTTCAACAGGCCTAAACTCATTGCTTACTTCACTAGCTTCCTCATCAATTATACTTCTATGCTGTTCCCTCATATTATCAATTTTAATTTTAGATAGTTCTCCAAGCTGCATTGCATAATTAAGTACTGTACCAGGCTCATTTGTAAATATTACTTGTATCAATATTATCATAGGTTTGATGTTTTACTTCCTGAGCTAGAGTTTCTGGTCCATTTAGTTCAGTTTCTCTATCCTCTAGCCTTTTAAGCATTCCAAAATAAATACATAAAAGTCCTTTTCCTCCTGCATCAACCACACCAGCTTGTTTTAAAACTGGAAGCAATTCAGGAGTCCTTTCAAGTGTAGCTGCAGCTTCCTTATAAAGCTTTTGCATAAAAACCATAAAATCAGATTCCCTTTTGGAAAGCTCAATTGCTTTATCTGCTGATTCCCTGGCTACTGTTAATATTGTTCCCTCAGTAGGCTTCATAACAGCCCTATATGCCACACTTACGCCTTCTTTAAGGGCTAATGCAAAGTCCTTTGTTGTTATAGTGGTTTTACCCTTAAGCTGCTTTGAAAATCCTCTAAGGAGCTGTGATAAAATAACCCCAGAATTTCCTCTTGCCCCCATTAAAGATCCCATTGCTGCTGCATCACTAACTGTCTGAACAGTAATATTCTTTACACCCTTAACCTCTGAAACTGCAGACATTATGGTAGCTCCCATATTTGTACCAGTATCTCCATCAGGAACGGGAAAAACATTGAGGGAGTTTACTAAAGATTTATTATTTTCCAATTCATATGCTCCACTTAGTAACATTTCTTTAAGCAATTGACCATCAACATTACTGTATTTCAAAATATGTACCTCCCTGTTTTATACTCTAATTCCTTGTACATAAACTGTAACCTTTGATACCTTTAATCCAGTAAATCCTTCAAGGGTATATTTAACCTTTTGAATTATGTTATTTGCTATGACAGAAATTTTTGTGCCATATTCAACAATTATAAATACATCAACTATAATTTCTTCACCATTAGGAGTAATTTTTATACCCTTACTTAAATTTTCCCGTTTTAATAGCTCCCATAAGCCATCAGTTGTTCTTTTTGATGCCATTCCAACTACCCCATAACATTCCATTGTTGCTGTGCCTGCTAAGCTTGCTAGGACGTCATCTGCATACTCAATATAACCTAAATCGCTCTTAACTTTAATAGACATTACAAAACCTCCCTAAACAAATTTTTAAACAGGGAAATTATATTATTATGATTAATTTTATATTAAACCAATAATTTCTTCAAGACTTTTGTTAATAATGGTTAAATATCAAAGATTTTTCTCAATATATCCGTTTTCTATATTAACATAAAGTAATAATATTTACAATTGTAATAAAATTATATATAATAAGAGTGTTATATATTACCTAACTATTTTAAGTAATAATATTTTATTGCAAATTTATAACTATTCTGATAAAATGTTATTGGTTTAGGTGCGTTATTTTTGCTTCATTGTGATATAAGGAGGTGTTTCAATATGTCTAGAAAATGTGAGATCTGCAATAAGGGAGTAGTTTTTGGAATTCGAGCAAGCCATTCAGAGCGTAAAACAAACAGATCATGGGCTCCAAACCTAAAGAGAGTTAAGGCAATTGTTGACGGTTCGCCAAAAAGAATACACGTATGTACAAGATGTCTTCGTTCCGGAAAGGTTCAACGTGCTCTATAATAAAAAAAATGTGCTATGAGCACATTTTTTTTATTATATGAAAAATTCTTTACATGCCCACACTATTAGTGAAATCGAAACAATAAGTATCCATATCCAAATTGGGAAAATTAAAACCATTAGCATACCACAACCAATGGAACCCACTACCAAACCTAGAGTCCTAAATCTAAAAATTCTTTTGAAAGGCCATTTAAACCTACCCAATCTAATCCCCCACAATATTACTTTTTGTATATATCTATTCCAAGTAGTAATAGAATAATTCCATATTATAATATGAAAGATATAATAAAAGTGATATTAAATATACCACTCATATACTTATCATAGTCTATTTTATTTTCTACTTTTCTCATAACTTTGTAGGGATTTCAGTTGTCATAGAAACTAGAGCATACTTCACTTCATGTTTTTTGTTTTTTATAGCATCTTATAAAAATT
>JARDZI010000130.1 GCA_029240935.1 Clostridiales bacterium | reverse complement strand
TCTAGGCATAGTATCTGCCTTTCCAGATATAACAATGGAACTTACACTGCCATCAGGATAGTTATAAATTGCAAATGGTACACTATACATTATTTTGCCATCTTTATTTTCTATATCATAACCAATTGCTGATGGTATAGCTATTTCTTCTATTGGTAAAAAATTATTTCCTATTTTGCAAAAGATATATAGCCCAATTACTAAAATTATAACAAATAATAATTTATTGCTTCTAAAGTATTTCTTTATAGCCTTATACATAAAATACTCCTAACCTTTAGCCATAGATTTTTTTCTATATTTCACCATCAACAGTATTATTGATAGGAATATAACATTAAAACAAGCGAAAATTGGATATATTATATCAAGTAGTTTTGTTCTCATCAGGCTATCCTTTAATATATATGTAAAGAAAGCTAGTAGTGGTAATGTAACATAATATATTTTAGTTATTTTAATTTTAGTAAAATTATTAATAGCTGAATGACTTAAAAAAATAAAGCTTGATATGAGTCTTAGTAATACTAATGTCCATACAAACATAAATACATACCTTACATTATTAATAACAGGGAAATTAATACTATCATATACTAAAAAAAATGACCACCTGCTTTTAGGTATTATATCTACCCCAAGATACATTATTGTAGAAGTTATAACCCAAATCCATATTATAGTGCAAAACAAAAAAGCCTTTAGGGATGCTTTTTTTATATTAACACTTCTACGGACAAAGGGATGAATAAGGATTAGTGCCTCAAAGCCTGAGTAAAAGTATATTGCATCCTTCGATGCTTTTACTATATTTAATATCCCTGCTTCAAATACAGGCTTGAAATTTCCTAAGCTTCCTTCATTAAAAATAAATAAAGTAAATAGAATGCCTAGTACTATAAGGTATGTAATCACTTCAGATGTTTTGCTAAGAACTTTGAGTCCTTTGCTTGCGGCGATTGCTGCTATTGCTAAGCAAAACACAATTATCTTAATTGAAGATAAAAACCCAACAATGTATATTCTGGCCATGGCATCAAATTCCGAAAGTATTGTTCCAATATAAATAAAAAACTGAAGTCCAAAAATTCCACTTAAAATGCTTCCAAGAACCTTACCTAAATATTTTCTATTTATATTTAAAATATTGTCATTTGGATTCTTTTTTGCAATATAGCTAGAAACCAAAACTATGTAAAGGGGGTACATTAAAGCTATAAGAGCAGATATCCAAGCATCTTGGTAAGCAATAGTAACTAACAAGGTAGGTAGCTTTAAAAGTCCTGGTCCTATAACAAATCCTATCAAAGCACTAGTTAGTTGACTTGCTGTTAGAAGTTCATTTTTTTCTTTATTCATCCCCTTCACTCCTATCCTTATTAACTTTCCCCTGCCTAATTGGATTCTTGTTTGGTATTCCATCAGGTCTCTTATTATGACTGTATAAAGGGTAGCGAATAAATGTATCCTGCATATCCTGTTTAGAGAAGGTCAAATAGGGAACCCCCATACTTTTAAGGGAAAAAGCATGAAATAATAGGAAGTAACAACCTATAGCTATCCCTAAAAAACCAAGTGCATCTGCTAATATGAGCATAAAAAATTTTATGACTCTCAGGGATATAGCCATCTGATAATCAGGTACTATAAAGCTGGCAACTGTAGAAACCCCAATAACTAAGAGAGTTGAAGGACTTACAACCTTTGATTCAATCGCGGCATTTCCAATAATAATACCTCCAACAATACTTATGGTTGATGCAATTTTAGGGGGAAGCCTTAACCCTCCTTCTCTTAAGAACTCTATTACAATTTCCATAAATAGAATTTCTATAAATGGAGGAAGAGGGATCCCTTGCCTTGATTGTGCAATAGGAATAATAAAATTTATAGGAATAAGTTCTACATTATAACTGATTAGTGCCAGATAAACTGGTGATAAGAATATAACTAATATTACTGATATAAATTTCAATATATTTACGAAATTAGATACTAATGTCCTTTGATAATAATCCTCAGTTGATTGAAAGAACTCAGTTAATAATGCTGGATAGGTTAAAACAAATGGAGTTCCTGATAGTATAACAGCTACTCTCCCCTCAAATATTTTTGAAGCTACTCTATCAGGTCTTTCAGTACCAAATGCTTGAGGAAAGGGTGAATAGGTATCTTCTTCAACAAATTGTTCCATAATTCCAGTAGCTTCAACTATGTCTACGCTAATATTCTTAAGTCTTTCCCTAAGAGTATTTAGTAGATCATCATCCACTATATCCTCTATATAAACTAGACAAGCAGATGTTTTTGATCTTTCTCCAACAACAATATGCTCTATTTTCAAATTTCTATCCTTAACAATTCTTTTTATCATTGTTAAGTTCATTTCTAAATTTTCAACAAAGGCCTCCCTAGTTCCTCGAACAGCTGATTCGTTAGGAGCTTCAGTGATGCTTCTATGTTCTCCGCCCCTTGTATTAACCAAAATAAATTCTTCTATTCCACCTAAGCATATTAGAGTTCTTCCATTATTCAATTGATTAATGGCAAGTTCCACATCATCTGTAACAAGTGTATCTCCACGTACAATATACTTCTGGCAAATAAACTCTAATACTTTAAGCTTTGGTAATTTCCCTTCATCTACATATAACATTAAAGGTTTTAAAATTGTCTCATCTATTGAGGTTAAATCAACAAGTCCTTTAATGTATATTACCTTTGCTTCTATATAGTTTTTCTGTCCTATTAATATTTCTTTAACAACAACTGAAGACTCAGGACCTAATTTATTTACAATTTTATCAATGTCAACATTTTTTTTTCGCATATACTCACCACATTCTTATTCTTCCAATATTGGAACATAATTATTTGTGATTTTATATGACACTTAAAATATTTATAAAAAAAGTCCCCAGAGGTGAACCACCCTAGAGGAGAAAAAAATTAGAAATACTATTAAATTAATAAATTATAACTTATACACCACATCCACTAATCTTCCATCAAAATACTCATGGTCTCCTTCTCCGAGATTCCAAACTCCCTTTATTCTGGAGGGAACTTTAACTCCATTTCTTTCAGCATAATCAGCTGCCACTGCTGACCATCTATGCTTTTCTGATGTACCATTGTCCATGTACATATAGCGATCATCAGTCTGGAACCTTATAAACTCACCCTTTTCATTAAATGTAAATACGCCTTCTGCTCTTATTCCCTTATATTCTATTGCTGCTTTACAATTATTGCTGTCAATTGGCTCCCACCTAATATATTCCTGTAGTGCACAGCTTGGAACCATTAGGGATTCCGATAAAAATGTAACTGCAGCAGAGGTATTAATTTCAAAGCCCATTACATCAAATATTGTCTTTTTCTTAAGCAACCTTCCTATCATATTTCCCTGGCCATCCTGATACTTGTCCCTCCCTTCGAATGGAATTATGCCGAACATTCTTGAATATATATATGCTATTCTTGCAGGCTCAGGCACAAAATTATACTGCTGATATTTTATGTTTATCCAGGGCTTGCCAATCCCCATTTTAAAATGAACATCATCAAATACAATCTTAATACTTGTCATTTTCTCCTTACCTATATATTGACAGTAAATAAAGTATTTTTGCACTGGCTCAGGCAATCTTGATATTTCTTCAACTGTAAAAACATCAATATCTTGCCTTTTCAATTTTCTCTTTTCAGTTTCAACCTCATAGTTAAATAACTTTTTTAGAGTTAATGCCTTGTTATCCATAAAAAACCTCCTCCTTGTCGTAATATTGTACTGTACGAACGCTTACATTACATAATTTTGAAAGTTCTCCTGTTGTGAAAGTTTGTTTCATATTTGCCACCTCCTCATTATCCTACAGCATTATTCAAGGTAACAAGCAATATCTTATGTAAGAGGATTTTTAAAAAATTATATAAATATCTTTCTTCACCTTATAATACAATTTTAACTTAACTCCATTATATAGAAAAATATGTATCTTTGTATATAAATAAAGCCTCATAGTTTTTAACCCTATTCTTAAACAAAACCTGTGATTATAACAATTTCCTAAAACTTTTTACAGGATGCTATGCATCTCAAAGCTTAATACATTTGTTAACATTTTATTCACCTATTTACCACCTAATTTTCATAATCATTCTTTATTATTAATAATAACAAGAGCAGCAAATTAAAAATATAGCAACTCTAGTTGCTAAGATATAAAACAAAGGATTAGGAGGTATTATTTATGAAGGATTATAATGAGATCAATGAAAACAAAGAAAGTGAACAAAAAACTGAAATAGTTGATAACAGTCAGCTAACGTCAGGTACAATAAAGGAAGATACTCCGGTTATTGATGAAGGCTGTAATGTAGTAGAAGTTTCAGAATTTGCAGATGAGAGCCTTGAGAAAAAAGAAATTTTAGTGTCCAAGGATGAAGTATTGAATTCAGAAAAAGACCAACAGCTTACTGATAAGGAAACTAGTTTAGATGAAAATTCACAGCCTGTCCTTGAGGTCATTAATGAGAATGGGTCTTCACAATCTAATAGAGAATCAGCGGAAGATACCATGAAAGGTGATGACATGGAGAAATCTGCTTCATCTGATAGTGAAAGTATCCCTCCAATTTCATCTAGGGCTAGAAGTCAAAAACGGCATAACTTTAAAAAATATGTTTCCCTTGTTCTAGTAAGTTCTATTATAAGTGGTTCACTTGTTGGAGGGGGTCTATATTATGGATTTTCAAAACAGCTTAAAAAGCAGAATGCTGCACTTGAAAGTCTCTCTGCCTTCTCCACTGTTGGCAGGAATACTGATACAACAACTGTAGTAAAAACAGACTATACCAGCCAATCTACAGTTACTAAAATTGCCAAGGAGGTTGGTCCTTCAATTGTAGGAATAAGGATGACAGTAAACTCAGGACAACGTTCCTTCTATAATAGTGGATTATCTTCAGGAGAGGGCTCTGGTATTATAATCAGCAAGGATGGTTATATAATGACAAATTACCATGTAGTTCAGTATGCTGATCCAAAGGCTTCTACAAGTACTAATACTACACTGGAGGTTTTCCTTTCTGACGGAACTCAAGCTAAGGCTAAGTTTATTGGAGGAGATAGTGAAACTGACCTTGCAGTAATTAAGGTTGAACTTAAAAACCTCCCAGTTGCAACTCTTGGTGACTCTTCTACTCTTCAAGTAGGAGAATTGGCTGTGGCAATAGGAAACCCTCTTGGATTGGAGTTTGCTGGTTCAGTTACTACTGGAGTAATCAGCGCTCTTAATAGAACTATTCAATCTTCAGATTCAGTTCAGAATTTAATACAAACAGATGCAGCAATTAACCCTGGGAACAGTGGTGGAGCGCTATTGAACTCAAATGGAGAAGTAATTGGAATAAATTCAGCTAAAATATCTGAGGAAGGTGTTGAGGGGTTAGGCTTTGCAATACCTATAAATGATGCAAAACCAATTATAAATCAGCTTATGATGTTTGGATATGTTACAGGAAGACCTTTCATTGGAATATCAGGCAAAGATGTTACAGAAACCATTTCAAGGTCATATAATTTACCTTTAGGCATATATGTAGTTGAGATTAGCGATGGTAGTGGCGCAGAAAACGCAGGTATTCAAGCTGGTGATGTATTAACAGCAATTGATAGCAAAAAAGTCACAACAATGGAGGAATTAAATACTATTAAAAAGGAATACAAACCTGGAGATACTGTTACAGCAACAGTTGTGAGAAACGGTAAGACACTTAGCTTAAAGCTTACCTTTACCGAACAACGTTAATATAAAAATAAGTAGTCCATAGATTATAAATAATATGGACTACTTATTTTTTATATAATAATATCTTTTTTTAGCTTTAATTGTAAAACGTATTCATTAAAACGGTAGGTATTATTTTTTATAAAGAATGACAATCAGTAGAGAAATCTCAATAATGTAAAAGTAAGTCTTAAGAAAATTAAAGCCTCAATATTCAATTACATGTAAAGTAATTTACTTACTACAAATTAGAGTATTACAAGTAATTAATGTCTTTCCAAAGGTTATACCTTCTATTGGATTTTTAATGTATTCTTCCCTTGATGATACTATCTTTGACCCTAATATTACGTCTCCACCTATAGGAATATCCCTATATTTATCAAGTATGTTATTATACTCAACCTGAAATCCCAATACACTCAACTTATCCTCAAACTGCTCCTTAAACCTTCTCCAATCAATATTTTTTAAAACTGCTCTATTTAATAGCTCCTTATCAATATCATTAATTTCATCTGAATCAGTCCAAAATCTTGGATACACACATATAAACTTACCTCTATGTCTTAGCATAGAACTTATTTTTTCCAAGGTATCCAAAACTGTATACCTAAACATTCCCATATGTGAAATAACCAGGTCAATTGTGTTTTCTTCAACAAAATACTTATCATTATCATCTACTTCTGTTAACCCTCCATGGAAAATTCCAAGGTTATCTATTTGAAAATATTCTTTACACCTTTTTGCATATAAACAATGAACCTTTTCTAATTCCAATGAAATAACTGCATTACATTTGTCAGCAAAGGCCGCTCCTGTACTGCACACTCCTCCTCCAACTTCAAAAACATTAAATTCAGAAATATTCTTTTGAACAAAATCATTTTCCATAAGCAATTTGATTAATTCTTTTCTTTTATTAACATCTCTCTGAAACTTGTCTATGAGATTGCTATCTTCTGGACAGATTTCGTCCCTGAATAATTTTGATATCTCCTTTTCAGAATCAATTCCTAAATTTAAAAATAAGTTCTCCAATGCCTTCATTTTAGCACCCCCTACAACATTACTTCCAATTATTCTTAATATACCAAACATTTGTTCGTGGGTCAATATAGCTTATTTGTTTTATGTAGGTAAGGTTAAAATAAAAAATCAAATTCCAGTTGTAATAGTAAATTCTATATAACTAAAATTTACTTATACACCTCTACTATTTTACTAAAAAAAGAACAATAATTAACATGGAGTTAACTCCATGTCAAGAAGAAAATAAAAAGCTGTCTAAAAAAGTTAAAGCTCTTTTCTAGACAGCTTTATTCCTTTATTTTCAACATATGTTTCGGGAGCGTAAGTCATATTTACTACGTCTAATGTGTGTAGCAACAAAGGAGGTGATTTGATGAATTTCCTTTCGGTACCAAAGGAGAATAATTCACATGAAAAGTCTAATATAGAGAAGGAAATTGAAAGAATGATAGATACATATGGACAAGATGTTTTGAGAGTCTCATATATGTATCTTAAGGATAGACAAAGAGCTGAGGATGCATTTCAAGAAGTGTTTCTGAAAATTTATCAAAAATATGAAAGCTTTAGAAATCAAAGTAATGAAAAAACATGGATTATTCGAATTGCTATAAATGTTTGTAAGGATTACTTAAGAAGCTCCTGGATTAAGAAAATATTACTGATAGATAAGGTTACAACAGAAGAGACAACCCCCGGAGTTGATTCTGAGGTAATACAACTTGATGAAAACAATTATTTGTTCAGCCAGGTTCTGTCCTTGCCCCCTTTATTTAAGGAAGTTATAATACTCTATTACTATCAAGAGTTTGATACCATTGAAATCAGCAAAATACTTAATATTGCTGAAGGCACTATCCGAAGTAGGCTTCATAGGGCTAGGGAATCATTGAAAAATAATATTAAGGAAAGGATGGATAAGGATGAGTAGCCTTAACAGATTTAAAAGTGATGCAGATAAAATAATGCATAGCATAAATGTAAGTAGTGAATTGAAAGAAAAAACCTTAAAACAGCTTAAGGTGAAAAAATATAACTGGACGAAGCTTAGCTTAATACCTGCTGCATGTCTTACAGTTGTATTAATGCTTGTGATTACACCAGGTTCTCCCCTTTCTAAGTTCTACCCTAAAACACAGAAGGGTATCACAAACCCAGGGGATACATCAAATATTATGATGTTAGATCCTGGAAATCCAGGAAATAACACTTCAAAGCAGCTAAATAGCCTTGATGAAGCAAAGAAATATCTAGATGGAGCAGTATTAATTCCATCCTATATACCTAAAGGCTTCAAGCTTGATACTATTCAAGCTGTAAGTTCCAAAGCAGGTATAGTTGAAAATATCTATTTAACTTATACCTTAGAAGATATGACATTTATAATAAGCATGGAAAAGGATAAGGAATGGAAAGACTTTTCATTATATAGAGATGTGGATGTTAACGGAGCTACAGGCCATATAAAATCCTATGTTTCAGAACAGGAACTTTCAGAACTAAGGTGGTTTGCCGGAAGTGTTTTATATACTGTAGAAGGCTCATTATCAGAAGAACAGGCTATAAGGATTGCTCAATCCTTAAAATAAATAATTAAATTTCAGGAGGTAAATTATTATGTTAAGATCAAAATATGCAAAGACTTTTATGTTTTCAATATGTTTAACAGTTTTATCCTCAGGTACAGCTTTGGCCAGCTCAGGTGATGTAAAATCAACATCAGTACAAGTTCAACAATCAGGCAGCGAGAGTGAAATTCTTCAAAAGCAACAGGAAATTGACAAATATGTATTTGAACAACATCAGGCTGACATTGCTAAAAGGGGAATTACAGTTACTCACACAGGCCCAATGAATGCTTATGTGGAAATTGGAATCACACCATATACCCCAGAAAATGCAGACTATCTATACCAAATATTTGGAAGAGATAAAGTAAAGGTAGTTGAAGGAATACAGGCTGAAACTATGGAAATATCAGCAACCTCAGCAAACTCCAATGAGGATAAAGTAACTACAACTTCAGTAAATGATAATGCTAAAGCAGCAAAGGGTGGCTCATCCATTCCAAATACTTTAGTATACACACTAGCTGGACTTGGTTTACTTGGAGGCACATCTTTTGTAGTAAAAAAGACAGCTAAAAGATAATATAAAGAATCTCCAGCCTTGGGCTGGAGATTCTTTATAGAGAACGTCCACAGATTTGTGTAAATTTATTTAGAAGTGGTTAATTCAAATTGGAAATTACTATAGGGGACATCCCTTGTAGTAATTTTTATTTTTTTGGGCATTACTAAATAATGTGATAGTGTAACTGTAGTTCAATATTATTTTAATTCAAATTTCTAATTTTATTCATAAAT
>JARDZI010000129.1 GCA_029240935.1 Clostridiales bacterium | reverse complement strand
CACTTAAAAGCAATTGAATCCCTCGGGAACTTTGCTGTTGTGCCTAGGGACTCACTGTATGTAATATCGTCGTAGGATAAAACCAATCCGTCAGATGGAAAATCATTTTTAGTAATTTGCTTTGCAAACCCCGCAACAGTTTCATCTATATTTGAAGAATTCACTTCTTTAAATTCAACAACATCAAAGCCCTGGTTATTTAACCAATTAAGCTGAGCCATTCTTGAATTATTAAAGTCAATATCCTCTACCTTTACTAATGAAAATCCAATAAAGTATATATTCCTTTCAGCAGTGATTTTATTGTTTAGCTGCCTTACAGATCCACTGCAAAGATTCCTTGGATTCTTATATTTTGCGTTTACGTCCCCAATTTCATTATTTATTCTCTCAAAATCCGAGTAACGGATAATAGCTTCTCCTCTTAAAATCAAATTTTCACTATATGAAATATTAAGGGGAATGTTTTTAAACACCTTAACATTGTTTGTAATAACTTCTCCAACTTCACCATTTCCACGGGTTACTGCCTTAACAAGCTTACCCCCATCATATGTCAGTACAATTGTAAGTCCATCTAGTTTCCAGGATATAACACCTTCCTGATTCCCAAGCCATTCCTTCAAAGCTCCTACTTCCTTTGTTTTATCCAGAGACAGCATAGGTTTTTCATGTTGTTCCTTAGGTAAACTGCTTAGAAGCTCATATCCAACATTAATCGATGGGCTGTTAGATAGCACTATACCAGTCTCCCTCTCCAGCTCCAGCAATTCATCATAAAGCTTATCGTACTCTATGTTAGGCATAATCTCCCTGTTTTCCTGATAATAAGCCCTAGATGCTTCATTTAATATTTTAATTTTATCCTTCATTAATTGAAGTTTATCCATATCATTCACCTCAATCATAATATTTCAATTGGGGATGCACTTAAAAGCAGATTTTTTAGTCCTGATGAATCAAAATGTACTGTTATCTGTTTATCTTCACCAGAGTTTTTAACTGCTATTACTATTCCCTTTCCAAATACCTTGTGTTTTATCTTTACTCCAGCTTTTATTTCCCCTGAGGAAAGGTTGTTTACAGGTTTAGCTACCAGGGTCGGAGTTTGCCATGGTTGTGTTCTCCTCTGCTGCCCAGCATTTGAATTGTTATCATAATCATATACCCTTCCATAGCTGCTTTGTGTTTTTATGGAGATATCCTCAATTAGTGTCTCTGGAATTTCCTCCACAAATGAGGACACAGCATTAAACATGGTTCTTCCAAACATAAGTCTCTGCTTAGCACAGGTAATATATAGCTGCTGCTTTGCCCTTGTAATACCAACATAGCAAAGTCTTCTCTCCTCCTCAAGCTCATCCTCATCCTCCTGGGATGAAGAATGTGGGAATATTCCCTCCTCCATTCCTGCAATGAACACAACAGGAAACTCTAGTCCCTTTGCTGTATGGAGTGTCATAAGTACAATACCACCAGTTTCACTTATACTGTCCTGATCCGATACTAATGCTACTCTCTCCAGAAAAGCAGAAAGGCTTTTATCCTCTGCATTTTCCTCAAACTCAACTGCTGCAGAGTACAATTCATTAAGATTTTCTATTCTTGATTGATTTTCAGGAGTGTTTTCTTCCTTTAGTTCCTTTGTATATTCAGTTTTTTCAAGTATCTCGTTAATCATGTCAGAAACCTTCAACCCATCCTTAATAGAAATAAAGTGATTCATAAGGCTTATAAATTTATCAATTGAGTTAACCGCTCTCTTAGTTAAGCCCTCAACATTGTCAATTTCAAGCATACTGCTATATAGTCCCATATCTCTATCCTGTCCAAATAGCTTTACCTTATCTATTGTTGCATCTCCTATACCTCTTTTTGGAACATTAATTATTCTCTCCAAGCTAACGCTGTCAACAGGATTGTTTATAACCTTAAGATATGCAAGAACGTCCTTAACTTCCCTTCTATCATAGAACTTAAGTCCTCCAACTACCTTGTAGGGTACCCTTGATCTTACAAACCCTTCTTCAAGTATACGAGACATGGCATTTGTTCTATAAAGAATAGCAAAATCCCTGTATGAGAATCCCTCACTTACTAATTTTTCTATTTCATTTATTATAAATAAAGATTCGTCCCTATCCGTATCTGCCCTAAAGAGCTTAATATTATCCCCAGTTACATTCTCGGTCCAAAGCTTCTTTTCTTTCCTCTTCTCATTGTTGGTAATTACATAATTTGCAGCCTCAAGTATTTTTTTTGTGCTTCTGTAATTTTGCTCAAGCTTAATGGTTTTAACATTGGGATAGTCATCCTCAAAGTCAAGGATGTTGCTAATATCCGCGCCGCGCCATCCATAAATTGAATTATGAACAACAACTCCATCACAAATGAACTGTCTTAAGTGTGGTACAGATATATCATATACATATCCATCGTATTCCTCTATTTCTACTGATTCAACAATATCCTCAATAATTTTACCATTTTCATATATAGCAATGCTCATTGTAGGTCTAATATGTGCAAAGGGCATATAGCTAAAGCTTTTATCTTCTGAGAGCTTTGCCTTCTTAACAATTTCTAAACTTCCATCCATTTGTGTCAGTTTTTTTGCATAAAGCAATGCATCATCATATTCTTTTCTTTCAGTTTCTATTCTCCAAATAGTTCTTTTACCTTTTCTAGTTGGAAAACCAGAATCAAGAGCTTTATTCTTCAACTCATCTCCTGAAGTTATTAATGCAATTCTATGACCACATAAATTACTAGTCTTATACTTTGTACCTCCAAAAGAGGTTAGGTTAATAATTCTCCTTATAGATTGTCCTCTTACAACCGCATTACTAATGTGATGAGGATATTCTTCATAAATGATTAAATCCTCCATCAATTTTGAAGCAGCTTCATAAGTATTTATATCAACAAACATCTTATCAACATATTCTTGAGTCATAGACATTTTACGATTTGCTGTTTCAAATACTGTTGTTGGTACACCATATTTAACAGAAAAAAATTGTTCATAAAAAGAAGCCTCAGCCTTATCTTTACATATTCTTAATATCCACATTTTATCTGCATGTTCTTGATTTAATCTTACAAATAAACCATTAGTTATTTCACCTTTTCTGCTTCGGACCCCCTGGGTCTGACCAATCCTATATCCCATACTTTTTTTATACATGAGATAAACGTAGTATATTCCTGGAGATGAATTTATTTTTACAAACCCAATATGATTAGGAGTTGCTTTAATTACCTTACCCGAACAAGTATTAACCTTTAAAATGATTCCTTGATATTTATTCTTTCTTATTTTGTCTGCTAAACCTAGAGTTATTTCTCCTCGACCTGCAGCACAGATTAAGCTTTGATTGTCTGCAATATTTTCTATAGGAATGTTTCCTTCCCGAGTCAAAACATTAGCACCCTCTGCAATACATTGATCATCATCCCCAACCACACATAAGTTTCCATGGGCTTTCGCCAGCATATTTACGAGCTCATATTGAGCTCTGTTGGTATCCTGGTACTCGTCTACAAGAACATATCTAAATTTTCTTTGATAATAATTTAGCACGTCTTGATTTTCTCTAAAAAGTTTTATAGTATTCATTATAATATCATCAAAATCCAATGCATTGTTAGATTTTAATTTTTTCTGATACAATGCATAAAGCTCTGCTATTCTTCTATTTTGATAATCATTAGCATTCTTTCTATAATATGTATCTGCGTCAACTAATTTATCCTTCTGGGAGCCAATAGTATTTAGAACCTTTTTAGGTGGGAAAAGCTTGTCATCTATATTTAATTCCTTTAGACAGTCCTTAATTACCTTTTCCTGATCCTGGGTATCATATATAACAAAATTTTTACTAAAACCTATTTTCTCTATATCCTGTCTTAGTATTCTTACACAGGTTGAGTGAAAGGTGCTTATCCACATTTTGTTTGCTTCATCTCCAACAAGTGCTGCTACCCTTTCCTTCATTTCCTGGGAAGCTTTGTTTGTAAAGGTTATTGCAAGAATACTGCCTGGATATACTCCATTTTGGATTAAATATGCAATTCTATATGTTAGCACTCTTGTTTTACCTGAACCTGCACCAGCAAGAATTAATAGTGGTCCATCAGTTGTAATTACGGCTTCTCGTTGTTCATTATTCAATGTATTTAAATCTATCATAAATTCCTCCTGGATAAATATTTTCTATATTATTATAGCATTAGTAGGATGATTTTGAAAATGCAAATGGAGTAACCTCTGCAATTTACTATATAAAAAAGGCGGGTTTTAAAACCCGCCTACTCCTCACATTGTTGGTTCTCACGAAGCCTTTCAAACACAAGCTTGTATCCTTCATTACCATAGCTTAAGGATCTGTTTACCCTGCTTATTGTTGCTGTGCTTGCACCGGTTGTATGAGCTATGTCAATATAGGTTCTTCTTTTTCTTAACATACTAGCAACTTGCATTCTTTGTGCCATTGATTGAATTTCATTTATAGTACATAAATCTTCAAAAAACCTATAACATTCATCCATATTCTTCAAGGTTAATATAGTTTCAAACAAAAAATCAATGTCCTCATTCTTTATTTTTGAATTGAACATATCCATACACCCACCTCAATGCAATTTTATTTATTTCTATTCTAATAAATATCAACTTTTCCATTATATTATAGCATAAATTCTACATAACAATACAAATAATTTTATATTGTTATGTTAATAATATATTTTGATGAGGCAATATTATTTTCTCTCAAAATACTATATTTGTACGAGGTGCTTATTATGTACGGAAGAATTACTAGTATTGGTGAAGAAGCAACAACTATACTCACTGAGGAAAATAGGGTTATTAAGGTTAACTCGCTATTTCTCCCTCTACAATTTAAGTCTGGAGATATGGTTGAACTTGAAGAGGATAAAATAGTACTCAGATGAAAAATCATCTGAGTACTATTTTCCTACTGCGACCTTAAGCATTTCTAATTCTTCCTCTGTAAGCTCTCTAGAATCTCCAGTTTTTAAACTTTTATCAAGCTTTAGTGGACCCATTTCAATTCTTTTTAAAAATATTACCTTTTTCCCAACTGCTTCAAACATTCTCTTAACCTGATGAAACTTCCCTTCAAATAATATAACCTCTATTTCGGAGTTTTCACCGGAATTAATTATATGTAATTCTGCTGGCATTGTTTTATATCCATCATCAAGAACAACACCCTCTTTAAATTTTATAATATCCTCTTCAACCACAGTTCCCTCTATCCTGGCATAGTATTTCTTTGGTACATGCCTCTTGGGGGACAGTAGCAAGTGGTTTAGTTCACCATCGTTTGTAATAAGCAGCAACCCTTCCGTATCCTTATCCAACCTTCCAACTGGAGCTGGCTCAAATATTTTCAATTCATCAGATAATAAATCTATAACAGTTTCTTCATAATTATCCTCAGTTGCAGATATAACTCCCCCTGGCTTATTCATCATAATATAAACAAATTTTCTATATAAAAGCTTTTCACCCGAAATAATTATTGCATCAGTTTCTGGTAGAACATGTTGTGCAGAGTCCTTTACCTTAACTCCATTTATAGTTACCTCTCCCCGTTTTACTAGAGCTTTAACTTCTTTTCTTGTTCCGTAGCCCATATTAGAAAGTACCTTATCGAGTCTCTCTTTACCCATATTAAATCCTCCAAGTTCTTTTTTATTTAGTATACATGAAATAGATAAAAATTACACTAAAAAAGGCCTATTCGGCCTCTTTAGTATTTTTCATCAATATTAAAGATATAAACATATTTGCAATGGATATTTTGGGAAAGGCCATTGCAACAAATCTCCTAAAACGATTTAATTTTTCATCATTTTCTCCAATATAAGGATCATAGGAAAGTAAAAACTTTCCTTCAATCAGAGTCATTTTTGCTTCTCTGTCAAATTCAAGCTGATTATGACTCAGAATAAGCCTTTTTACACCCTTCATGTAATCATTAAAATCATTACTATTTTTTATGCTTTCATATTCCTTCATTATTTCTTTTGTAAGTTCATTGAGTTTATATACTTTTTTCCTGTCTATTGTTAGCTGTTCAGCCGTAATTTCAGCCATTGCAGGAAATATTGTTCCTCCACTAAGCTTTCCATCCGCATATTGCTGTATGGTTCTCATTATTTTATCAATAATTAGCTTATTTCCAGTAGATGATTTTCCACTCCAATCCATTCCAAGAAATTTATACATTTTCTTGAAATCATCTATTCCAAGACCACCAATGATATTACTCCTAGTATTCTCAAAATCCTCATCAGGCGTCAGATAATACTTATATCCCCTTAGCTTTTTAAATGCCTTGAGTGTATCCAAGTACCCAAGTTCAATATTATTTTTAGATCTTTCAGAATTAAAGTCCAATACCCCACCAAGATCCTCTGAATTTTTTATATAAATAATATTAGTATCCTTTGTATCAACCTTCCTACTTATACCAGGTCCAGAAACATCTACTACAATAATATTTTTTATTCCTTTTTCCATCATAAGGGATATTGGAATATTATCATATACTCCACCATCAATGAACTTCTTATCATCTATCTCATATCTTTTAAAGGCTGGAAAACAGGAACTGGCAAGTAAGTAATCCACCATTTGTCCCTTTGGTATATCCTCTTTAAAAATTCTTACAGGTTTAAAATCAGTAAGAGAGAAGGTTACTATTCCAAAGTCCATATTAGAATTTCTTATTTTATCTTCATCAACTATATCTAAAAGCATTTTTTTAAGAGGAGTAACATCCATACCTCCTGATAAAAAGGAGTTTTTTATTGTTTCAAGTAGAGACTTATACTTCTTCTTATTTTCTTCTACTGCTGCTATTTCTCTTTCTACACTAATAACACTTTCAATAGATAAGCTTGTCCATAATTTATAAGCGGTTTCAAAATCATCTTGAACAATAATTGCACCATTTAGTGCACCTACAGATGTTCCAGTAACTGCTTCAATTGGTATGTTAAGCGACCTTAAAGCTTTCCATACTCCAATTTCATATCCACCCTTTGCTCCCCCACCACCTAAAACAACACCATATCCATTCAATTTTATCCCACCTTAATAGGGTTTTATACTTTTTTATAATTATTATAAGCTTTCATAACCTTGCTTACATAGTTTTCTGTTTCTCTAGGCATTTTACTTATTTCCTGAACAGTATCAACTCCAAGCCTATTCATCCTGCCTATTCCACCATTATATGCAGAAAGTGCAAGTGACTTATTTCCATCAAAAGCATCCATAAGCCTTTTTAGATACCTTGTCCCGCCATCAATGTTATCAAGTACATTAAATGGATTTTCAACACCTAAGGATTTTGCTGTAGATGGCATTAGCTGCATAAGTCCCCGTGCACCAGATTTTGAAACTGCATTTGCATTAAATGAGGATTCCTGCTTTATTACTGCTTTAATAAATTCCTCTTCAACTCCATATTTACTTGCTGCAAGAGTAATCGCATCATTTATATTTCTTGAATCATTATCTGAAACATTATTTGTTGTATTCTTACTACTTTGTGTATTGATTTTATCTGATTTAGCAGTGTTAGAGGAATTTAATATTGTTTCTGTACTAGTAGAGGAACCATTTTCATTAGCAGCACTCTTAATTGCCTCCATTAGCATATTTTCAAACATTTTGGAAGATGAGGTACTGCTATCTTCAGAATATATATTTTGATAAGTATATAGCTGTATTATTTTTACTATTTCATCCACTGTCATTATACATCCCCCCATTTGAATAAATTATACCACAAATACGCATAATATTATAATGAAATTTCCTTAGTTATTTTCCAATTTATTACATTTTATTATAGTAAAGAGGTGACTAGATGAAAGATAAACCTATTATTAGAGAAGGTGAATCAAACCGAACTGATGATGTGGAATTAAGTCAAATAGATGAGAAAAATATAGATGTTTATCAACCTGAGGGAATGAAATATCCAATTATGGAAAGGTTAAATAACGGTTTAACCTGGCCTGAAGGTGGTCCTAAGGGTAGAATAGATTTGATGGAAACCTATGAGGTTTCGTCAGTTCCAAGGGACCCGGGTACTCCACTTGAGTCTGTTAGGTTTCTTGAAAAAAAAGGCGTAATGCCAAAGTAAAAAGTATAAAAGGATTAATTGCTAATTGCATATGTATACTAAGAATAAAGTATGTTATATAATATATGACTTACTTTATTTTTATTTCTACATAGCAACTTGTAGTGGCAGGCTGACCTGCTTCTGCACTAGGTACATGCAGATTAATGGGATAATGTCTAACAACTCAGATTTCACTTCCAGAAGCATATCGGCCTGCAGTACAATGAAGTTACAACTGTTAAAAAATTCATATTTTTTATGCAAGATTACTTTTTCGGAGCTTTCGGTTCAGTCCACAGCACACCTTTTTGCCATTTGACAGGGCTTAAGGGCGTCTCAAATCCTTAAAAGTAAGTACTGACAATATGGAGGTGAATAGAAAGTGCAAAAGGAGAAATATGTAAAAATAATTTTCATGCTTACTGTCATAACTTCTATAATAACTATTATTAGTACATCATTAAATTTTATCATACCTATGTATCTATTGTCTAAACTCAATATAAATACCAATAATGTAGGGACAATAGGAATTATAGGTGGAGCTGATGGACCAACATCTATTTATATTTTAGGTACATCCCCATCATATAAACTAGATTCATCAACCTCATCTCTGTGCTTCTTACAGAAATCACCAAAGCACTTAATTTTATCAGTTCTTAATGCTTCAACCATCATAGTAAAACTCCTTTTTAATTTTAATTTTAAGTTACATTATGTGAATATTACGAATGCTTCTTATATAATTTGTAATAATTAAATTTACACATTTCACCACAATATTGAGCTATCTTAGTACCGACATTCTGAAAATCAAGTTTTTTAACTACAGTATTAGAAGGAATATTCTCTGGCTTAACAATAGCAACTAATTCCTTTAACTCAGTATTTTTAAAAGCCCACTTAATTAATGCTTTAGCCGCCTCAGTACCATAACCTTTACTTTGATAGTTATCTGAAACACCATATGAAATTTCAACTTCATTATCTACCATAGCTTGTGCATGAACTCCCACAAAGCCAATACATTTATGCTCATCCTTAT
>JARDZI010000128.1 GCA_029240935.1 Clostridiales bacterium | reverse complement strand
ATATAAGTTATGAAATAAATTTATTTTTAGCATATCATGGAATTGTTTTTATTACAATAAATCGGATTTCTTCACTAATTTATTTAAGAGGGCTTAGTTTATGAGTATTAATTCTAAGTTGTTTAAGTAGTTAAATATTAAAGAAATTCCTTGACATTTTTTAGTAGCGTAGTATTATGAAAATATGAAGTATATAATTTTTTATATTGTAAATATGAAGGATAAACTTCACCATTGAAAGGAGGAAAAAATAACTTGGACTTTAAGAATTTAGTTAAGGGTAAATTTGTTGAATTATCTGAGACTCAGCAGAAAATTGCAAAATACATACTTAATAATCTTGAAGAGGCTGTGTTTGATACTGCATATCAGCTAGGGAAAAAAAATTCAGTAAGTGAAACAACAATAATTAGATTTTCCTATGCGTTAGGCTTCGATAGCTTTAGTGATATGAACAAGGCAATGCGAAAAAATGTTCTAAAAGGTTCTGAGAGTATGAATCAAGGTGTTTTAAATTCAGCTAAATTGAGTGAATTATCACATTCTCAACTTCATGATTATTTTCAGACCCAAATCACTCAAGGGAATAGGGCATATTCAAATATTAATTTCGAAGATTTTGTTAAGATATGTGAAGTGATAATGACTAAGAAAAAAGTCCTTATAATTGGCTATATGGACTCATTTGGAGTAGCATCAGAACTGCTGCATCTACTAGATAAATTCCGTAATAAGGTTTACTTTTACAGACTGTTGTATGAAGAAAGAAATATTCTATATGATATGGATGAAGACTCCCTGGTTATAGCTGTCTCATTCGCTCCTCATTATAAATATACCTTGGAACATACTGAAACAGCAAAAAAGGGTGGCTGTAGTGTAATAACTATTTCAGATAGTATTATTAATCCATATACTGGCTTATCAGATTATTCTTTAGTATTTAATGTACAAAGAAATCCAGAAATAGACTTGATAGATATGTCTCCTGTCACAAACTTTAATTACTTCATGGCTAATTACATATATTCAAATTATAAAGAGAAAATAGATAAGTATCGCAATAGTGTTGAAAGACGTGTTGAACAATACATTGAATGGCCTTTGTAAAATGATTCATATCAAAAATTCAAAAGAATAGATAATTTTTTCTTCATTATAAACTTTAATAAGAAAGAATGGTGGGGGTTCTATGTTAAGTTACTTACGAAGACGTATATTTACTGGAATACTATGTATTTTCGTAGCTTTGTGTATTAACTTCGCAATTATTCATGCAGCACCAGGTAATCCTGTTCGTTTGCTTGTTGGGAAGGATAATCCTAATCCAGAAATTATTGCACAGCTTACAGAGAAATATGGTTTAGATCAACCCAAAATTGTTCAATTTGCAAAGTATGTAGGTAATCTGCTCAAAGGCGATATGGGTGTTTCTATTTACACTAATGAGCCGGTTTCACAAATGATAGCTAGACGTATGCTGCCAACAGCAGCTTTAGCGCTAACAGCTGCAATTTTAGCAGCCCTTATTGGTACAGCCATAGGTATCTTCTGCGCCCGGAGAGTTGGGACAAAGTTTGATACCATTATGGGTAGTATCAGTTATCTTTTCGACTCTACTCCGAGTTTTTGGCTAGGTCTTATGCTTATTCTAATATTTGCATCTACTCTACATATATTACCAACCTCAGGTATGATTGATATGCGTGCTAATAATGAGGGATTTGCAAAAGCCCTTGATATTATGAAGCATATGATTTTACCTGTAACTGCAATGACCTTAACAATGCTGCCCTATTACTTTAGAATAGCTCGAGCTTCAATAATTCAAGTAATGGGAGAGGATTTTATTACAACCCTTCGTGCAACCGGAATGCCAGAGAAACGTATTTTTAGTAAATATATTTTCCGCAATGCTATTTTGCCGACCATAACAGTTTTTGGTATTCAAATGGCATATCTGGTAACTGGTTCAGCTATAGTTGAGATTGTATTTTCCTGGCCTGGTATGGGAAGCTTTGTTATGACAGCGATCACACGCCGTGATTACCCTCTTTTAATGGGAATTTATCTGGTACTCAGTATTTCAGTAGCGATTATGATGATAGTGGTTGATGTGCTTTATTCTGCTCTTGATCCACGTATCAGACATGAAAGTAAGTAGGGGGAGTTTTTATGAAATTGAGTAATTCATTTAAGGTAATTAAAAATAATAAGCAGCTTAAGGCTGGATGCATTATGTTGATATTGCTTCTTGGTACAGCGCTGCTTGCCCCAGTAATATCTCCTTATAATCCCTATGCGTTATCAGATGATATGGTTGTTGGACCTAGTAGTAAGTATCTACTTGGAACAGATGGATTAGGCAGAGATATTTTATCCATGATTTTGTATGGAGCAAGAACTTCACTAACTGTAGGCTTTACTGCAGCAATGATTGCCGGGATTATAGGAACACTGCTAGGTGGATTCGCTGGATATTTTGGCGGTGCTATTGATGGAGTTATAGGAGAAATGATTAACATATTTATGATGATGCCCACATTCTTCTTGATTCTTATTGTGGTTGCCCTTTTTGGATCAGGCCTTTTCAATGTTATGGTGGTTATAGGACTTACAACCTGGGTTGGAAATGCAAAGCTGATGCGTGCACAGGCTATGAGTCTAAGGGAGAGAACCTTTATAAAATCATCAGAATCCATTGGTGAAAGCAAGCTAACAATTCTTTTCAAACATATTATACCAAATGGGATTTTTCCGATTATTGCCAATACTACAATGGGAGTTTCCGGAGCAATTCTGGCAGAATCCAGTTTGGCCTTCCTTGGATTAGGTGACCCAAATGTTATTAGCTGGGGTCAAATTATTCAAAACGGAAAAAGTTACTTGGTAGATGGTTGGTGGATATGTGTTTTTTCGGGGCTTGTAATTATATTTACTGTAATAACTTTTTATCTCATTGGTGATGGTCTGAACAGAGTGCTCAGTCCTAAAATTCGTAATCTTGGAAAGGAAGGGAGGGGTTGATATGGCACTACTGTCAATTAAGGATATATCGGTGACTTATCATTCAGGAGGAAGACATGTTAAAGCTCTTAATGGTATAACATTGGATGTTAATGAAGGTGAATCACTTGGTATTGTTGGTGAATCAGGTTCAGGGAAGACAACACTTATAATGGCAATTTTGCGTTTACTGCCAAAAGGAACTGCTGAAATAACAGGTGAGGCATTTTTGAATGGAAAAGAACTCTTGTCCATGAAGGACGGAGAGCTTTCAAAAATACGTTGGGAAGAGATGGCACTTGTTTTTCAAAAATCCATGAATGCACTAAGCCCTGTTCATAAAATTGGAGCCTTTATGAATGATATATATAGAAATCATAAGTCAGAGGTTTCAAAAAATGATGGAGAAAAACGAATTAAGGAATTGTTTGAGCTTGTAAATTTATCACCTAGTGTTTATGATCTTTATCCTCATGAATTATCTGGAGGTATGATGCAGCGTGTAAGCATTGCGCTCAGCCTGATGTTTAACCCTAAACTTTTAATTCTTGATGAGGCAACCACAGCTTTGGATGTTGTAACACAAACACAGATTTTGGAAGAAATCCTTTCCTTAGAGAAAAAGTTAGGTATAACTAGAATTATGATAACCCATGATATATCAGTTGTAGCTTCAACTTGTAAAAATGTGGCAGTTCTTTATGCAGGGCACTTATTGGAGGTTGGACCTACCTGTGAAGTTTTGGTTAATCCTATACACTCTTATACAAAGGGTCTGATAAATAGCTTTCCGGTTTTTGACAATGATATTCACCAACCACTTCAGAGTATTGGTGGCTTCCTTCCAGATCTGTCATCTCCTCCACCAGGATGTATTTTTGCTCCAAGGTGTGCTAGAGCTTGTGACATCTGCAGGCAGTCTAAACCAGAGATGAAAAAATACGAGCAGGGACATTATGCTGCCTGCCATTTTGCAGGGGGTGAAAACAATGTCCAGGGAAGCTAGCAAAAAAAATACACCTGTTTTAGAGGTAAATGATATTAAACGTCATTATACCCAGAGAAAAAAAATAGTTACAAAAGAAGGTAAAATATTAAGACATTCCAAGATACGCTCTGTAGATGGTGTTAGTTTTACTCTTAATGCAGGAGAGGTTATTGGCATAATTGGAGAATCAGGTTGTGGGAAAAGCACCTTGGGAAGACTCCTTGTAAGACTGGAAGCTCCAACAAGTGGAAGTATTATTATAGATGGACATAATGCAGAGGAGCTTATCCACAAGGATAGATTAAATTTCCGTAGAACGACACAGATGATTTTTCAGAATCCCTTTGATACTTTTGACCCTAGATTTTCAATCCAAAAGATTTTTATTGATACATTAAAGCTGCATAAAATTGGTGAAAATAATATTGAGCGAAGAAAGATGACAATTGAAAAGCTAGAAAGCGTAGGTATTTTGCCAGCTGAAAGCTTTTTAGATAGATTTCCACATGAGCTCTCAGGTGGACAACTTCAGAGAATATCTATACTGCGCTCCATGATGCTGCAGCCTTCAGTGGTTGTTGCTGATGAACCAGTATCTATGCTGGATGTTTCCATTCGTGCAGATATTATCAATATGCTGTATAGTACAGCAAAGGAACACAATACATCTCTTATATTTATAAGCCATGATATCTCTACAACAAGATATATTTCAGACAGAATTGCAGTTATGTATCTTGGACGTATTGTGGAGATGGGTAGTGCAGATGAGGTAGCAACAAATCCTAAGCATCCATATACAAAGGCATTGATTTCAAATTGTGCCAGCATTGATCCTAGAAATAAACATAATCCAATAAAGCTACCGGGAGAGCCACCTACACCAATTGACATACCAGAGGGTTGTGCTTTCGCACCACGCTGTCCTATGGCAACACTTGAATGCAGCAGTAATGAGCAGGAGCTCCGAGATATTGGTGGAGGAAGATTTATACGCTGCATGAAGGTTATTAACTAAGTGCATTAATACTTGGCATACAAACTAATAATAAGAGGAGGATTAGGAAATGAAAAAATTAAAGGTAATAGCTCTTTTATTGTCATTAGCAATGGTACTTACCTTATTTTCAGGCTGTGGAAAAACGAAGGACCCTACTGGTGATGCTACACAAAAGGATGGAATTAAGAAGGGAGGTACACTAGTATTAGCTCAGGCTGCAGAACCAATTACCTTAATTCCCGATGGAAAGCCTGACGATAATGATATTATGCTTGAACAAAATATTTTTAACCGCCTTCTTAAAACAAATAATAATCAACAGGTAATTCTTGATTTAGCTACTGGATATGAAGTTAGTGAGGATGGTTTAACATATACCTTTCAACTGCCTAAAAATGTGAAATTTCATGATGGAGAGCCTATGACATCAGATGATGTTAAGTTTACATTCGATGAGATTTTAAAGCAGGGTGCATTTGCATCAACTACTCTTACTACTATTAAAGAAGTTACATGCCCTGACGATTATACTGTAGTTTTTACACTTAAGAAGATTGATGCAGGTTTTCTTGGGAATCTAGCATTTAATGGGACAAGCATTTTACCTAGACATGTCTATGAAGGCCTTGACTGGATGGGAAATGACTCTATGGTAACACCTGTAGGAACAGGACCTTTTAAGTTTTCTGAATGGAATAAGGGTGTAAACATGATTCTTGTACGTAATGATGATTTTTACCTTGGACCAGACCTTCCATATCTTGATAAAATTGTTATGCCTTTTATTTCTGATGCCAATACTGCAATGCAATCCTTCTACAATGGTGAATTGGATGTTCTTGGAATAATTCCACCATCTACGGAATATGACAAGCTGCTTTCTGATCCTAAAATTAAAGCAGATAAAGTTATATATCCTTCAAGATTTTATATAGCATTCAATATGTTAAAAGAACCTTATAATGATCTCAACTTAAGACTTGCAGTAGCATATGCAACTGATTCTGATGATATGCTTAATAAAGCTCTTAAGAACATTGGCTTGAAGGCAACAGAATATATGTCACCTGTTTATGAATGGGCTGTAAACACTGATAAGGAAGCTAAAGTTCCTGAATTTAATATTGATAAGGCTAAGGAGTATATGGCTAAGACAGGTCTAAAACCTGATTCAAATGGAGTATATTTGAAGGTTACAGTAGATACCTATAACTACGAGCCATTTCCTGATTTAGTTCAAGTTATGAAGGAACAGTTAGGAAAAATAGGTATTGAAGTAACTATTAACATGCTGGAATATGCTGCATGGGACGAAAAGGTTTCAATAAACAAGGATTATACGGTTGCTCTTACAGGAGGATATCAGGGACCTGAGGCAAGCAATTTAGCAGACAGAATTGTAACTGGTGCATATCTTAACTTCCTTAACTACTCAAACCCTGAGGTTGACCGCCTAATGGCTGAAGGTGCTGCTTTACCTACATTTGAACTTCGTGCACCAAAGTATAAGGAAGCACAGGCTATTCTTGCAAAGGATGTACCAATGGTTCTAATTTCCGAGTGGATTGGATATATTCCTTATATGTCATATGTAAAAGGCCATCCAGCATCAACTGATGTAGTGGAAAAAACTGCTTTTGGAGAAATGACCTACACTTGGATTGATAAATAATGTTTTCAATTAGTGGCATTGCAGGCGGGCGGTTTACCACCGCCCGCCTGTATCTTTACCACATTGATACTGGAGAGGGAGTGACTTATGAAAATAGAAAGCATATTATCAAAAATACCTGATTATCAGACTTTTTATACAGTTAATGAGTTAGATGAGCAAGTTCGTATTCTGGAGGCTGAATATCCAGGTATTGTAAAGGTTAGTGAAATAGGAACTTCAAGAAAGGGACATCCAATTCTCTGTATGAGAATAGGAGAGGGGGGGAAAAATGCATTATGCTTTGCTTGTCCCCATCCAAATGAACCCATTGGAGCAATGACACTTACAGCTATGGCCCGCTTATTTGCTGAGAATAATGAACTGCTAAAAGAAACGGGTTTCACATGGTATCTGATTCCATGTATCGATCCTGATGGTACCAAGCTAAATGAAGGGTGGTTTAAAGGACCCTTCAGCTTGACTAATTATGTTCGTAATTTTTATAGACCTGTAGGGTATGAGCAGGTAGAATGGACTTTTCCATTTGATTATAAAGGAATTTGCTTTAACAAGCCTATACCTGAAACTCAGTCACTTATGAAGCTTATTGATGAACTTAAGCCATCATTTATGTTTTCACTACACAATGCAGCTTTTGGAGGGGCATACTGGTATCTTTCAGATAACATACCAGGTCTTTGTAATGAACTGGAAAATACAGCTGCAAGGCAAAATGTACCTCTTCAGCTAGGAGAGCCGGAAGCAGCATACATAACAAAATTTTCTCCTGCTGTACACAGCATGTTAAGCATAACTAAATTCTATGATTATATGGAGAAGTATGGGGGAGGTTTACCTGAAATGACTGCCACCTGTGGAACAAGTAGCTCTGACTATGTAAATACAGTATGTAAATGTGTTTCTATGATGGCAGAACTACCATACTTTAGTGATCCACGTATTGAAGATTTGTCACAGATTAATAAAACTCGTAGAGAGTCTGCACTTGAAAATTTAAGATTATCACAACAGCATTATAGTTTTTTAAAGAGTCAATGGACAAAGGTAAGCTGCTTCTTTGGGGAGGGAAACCCATTTCCAAAATTTGTTGAAAGCTGTATTGAAGGTGCAGACAGTAATGTTATAGCTAGACAAAATCAATTAAAAGATAGTGAATTTGATAGGCCAGCTACGGTTTCAGAAGAGTTTGATAACCTATATGGAACACGTATTTTTGAATGCTTAAATCTTGCACTGGCGATACGAGCTTGTGATTATGAATTAACCAGGGAGAACATCGAAAATGAAAACACTTTAATTGAAGTAAGAGCAGCAATTGATTTTGAACTGATGAAGATGTGCGAATGGTTGGAGAGTAATGTAAAATATGAAGTTATCTCTATAAAACGACTTGTGTCAGTTCAGACGGAAAGTGCCCTACTTGCTGCAAAGTATGTTGTTAAGGAGGCATAGTATGGCTAATAAATCAAACACAACTGGTATGATTGATATGACTCGTGGTAAGCCAATACCTCTTATTATTGCATTTGCACTACCAATTCTGCTAGGCAATATTTTTCAACAGCTTTATACTGTTGTAGATGGAATAGTGGTTGGAAAACATGTTAGTGATCAGGCACTTGCTGCTGTAGGAGTAGGATATCCAATCATTTATATGTTAATCTCTATTTTTATCGGTCTCGGTGTTGGTTCCTCTGTGCTTGTCAGTCATTATTTAGGACAAAAGAATATGAAGGGCATTGGGGATACTATCACCACAATGAACACATTTTTATTGATGGTTTCCTTGCCTGTAACACTTCTAGGTATCTTTACTGCAGGACCATTTTTAAAACTTTTAAATGTACAACCAGATATTTTTGATATTGCAAAGCTTTATATGGTTATCTATTATATAGGCTTGCTGCCTCAGTTTGGATATAATATTAACAGCAGCATATTTCAGGGGATGGGAGATAGCAAAACACCACTGATAATGCTTGCAGCCTCAAGTATTCTTCATATTTTATTGGCATATTTGTTTGTGGTTTTTCTGCCCTGGGGAGTTGCAGGTGTTGCATGGTCAACGGTTTTATCTCAATTCTTTAGCTGGTTTTTAAGTATATGGTATATCAAAAAAAAATATCCTGAACTAGGATTTAATATTTTCCATATGCATATTGATAAACAATGCTTTAAGGAAACCATGCGCATAGGCATTCCAACAGGTATTCAAAATGCATTATTTTCAGTAGGAATGATGGTCATGCAGCCACTTATTAATCAATATGGAACAGCATTTATTGCAGGATATAATGCTGCAGTAAAGGTAGATGGCTTTGTATTTATGCCGGTTACAGCTTTAACCTCTGCAATAACAACATATGTTGGACAAAATATTGGTGCAGGTAATCTCGATAGGGTTAACAAAGGTGTTCGTGCTACAATGGGTATTGTAATGGGCCTTTGTCTTATAATGAGTGCCTTCGTAATTCCTTTACGTCATCAACTAATGCATTTGTTTACTGACAGCTCGGAGGTGGTTGCACATGGGAATGCTTATTTATTGAGAGTCATCCCACTGTATTTTATTTCAACCCTGCAATAT
>JARDZI010000127.1 GCA_029240935.1 Clostridiales bacterium | reverse complement strand
CAATATTTTGAAGCATCGCCATATTTGACATGTTTGCCTTTTCCTTTGCTGAATCTTGAAAACCTGAAAGTCTTGGTACAGCAACTGCAGCCAATATCCCCAATATTGCAATTACTACAATCAGCTCTACCAATGTAAAACCCTTCTTTTTAATGTTCTTTTTCATTTGTTTCTCCCCTTATATTGATTATTTCTTAATAAAATAACTACTACGATTTGATGTGCCCTTTGGAGAAGTTTATATTATGTAATGTAAATAAATATCCATAAATTAAATTTTTCTGCATTATAAAAAATTTGTCGTTCTGTGTCACATTATATCACACTGCCACAGAATTGTACATTTCAAACATTGGTAAAATAATTGACAATATTATGAACCCAACCACAATTCCTAGAACAACTATAATCACTGGTTCTATCATAGATGTTAACTGGGCTGTTGCTGTATCCACTTCATTGTCGTAAAAGTCTGAGGTTTTAGTAAGTACCTCATCTAGGGTTCCTGATTCTTCCCCTATTTTTATCATTTGAGTAAGCATTACAGGAAAAACTCCTTGTGATTCAAGGGTATCGCCGATTCCTGCACCTTTTTTTACTTGCTCGGAGGTGAAATCCAGCAAGTTCTTTATAACTATATTTCCAGCAATGTTTGAACAGATTACAAGGCTCTGCATTAAGGGTACCCCGCTGCCCATAAGTATTCCAAAGGTTCTAGCAAATCTGGAGGTTAGAATCTTTTTGTTTATCTTTCCAAAAATAGGAGCACCTAATTTAAATTTATCCAATGCAAATCTTCCTGTTGGTGATTTTCTGTATATATAGAACAATACAGAAAACAATATTATAAAAAATACTATTACATACCATTTATATCTTATAAAATCGCTTAATCCAATTACAATCCTTGTTGGTAATGGCAGAGTTGTTACTCCAGAGCTTGTTAACATGCCTACAAACGTAGGTATTACATTTGTGACAAGAAAGGTAACTACCCCTACTGCTACAATTGCAATTACTATTGGGTAAGTCATTGCTTGTTTAATCTTTTGGCTCAGTTTGTACTCCTTTTCAAAATAGGAGGCCATTCTATCCATAATTTTATCTAATGTACCACTGGTCTCTCCAATTTCAATCATGTTAATAAGCATTGATGGAAATCCCTTATGTTTTGCCATAGCAGTGGACAAGCTATTTCCTCGTTGCACATCATCCAGCACAACACCTAGGTCCTTTTTAAGCTTTGGGTTCTCTGTCTGCTGCCTTACTATTTCCAGTCCTCTTAATATACTTATACCAGAGGTAATTATTACTGAAAGCTGTCTGCAAAAAATTGAAATGTCCTTAATCGTAACTCTTTTAAACTCACTTAAGTCAATATTCAGTCCTGGTTTATATGCTTTAACCTTCATTGGAAAGTATCCCATTTTTCTGACTGCATCTACAACTACTAGCTCGTCAGCTGATTCCATTTTACCCTTTATAACATCTCCAGCTGTTGACTTTGCTTCATATTCATATAAAGGCATTTATCTGACTCCTTTACGAAAGGATTTTCATAACTTCTTTGTATTATATCAGGTTAATAAACCTTGTTACAACATCCTTATCAACACAATACATTACAAGGTTATCATAGGATATACGTCCTTTTTTGTATAAATCAACGAGAGCCATGTCCATTGTTTTCATTCCATTTTTACCACCAGTCTGTATAGCAGAATCTATCTGATGGGTTTTTCCTTCTCTTATTAAGTTTTTTATTCCAGGAGTCGCAGTCATTATTTCTAGTGCTGCTACTCTGCCTTCACTATCTTCCCTTGCAATTAACTGTTGGGATACTATTCCCTCTAGTACTGCTGCAAGCTGCACCTTTATTTGCTGCTGCTGATAGGGTGGAAACACATCAACTATTCTGTCAATAGTTTTTGATGCACCTATGGTGTGAAGGGTGGAAAAGACCAAATGTCCTGTTTCTGCTGCTGTTACAGCTATAGAGATTGTATCTAAGTCCCTCATTTCGCCAACTAATATTACATCTGGATCCTCTCTTAATGCTGCTCTAAGAGCACTAGAATAGGACTTCGAATCATGTTCTATTTCTCTTTGATTAACAATACTTTTTTTATGCTTGTGAAGAAATTCAACAGGATCCTCAAGTGTTATTATATGACAGTTTCTATTATTATTTATCTCATTAATCATAGCTGCAAGAGTTGTTGATTTTCCACTTCCAGTTGGTCCTGTAACAAGAACAAGTCCACGTTTTTTTCTTGTAAGTTCTGATAAAACCTCTGGCATTTCAAGGCTCTCTAATGTTGGAACCTGAGGTGCAACAATTCGAAGCACCATTGCATCACTACCTCTTTGTCTGAAAACATTAACTCTGAATCTTCCCATCCCTTGAAATGAATAGGATAGATCTAATTCTCCTATTTCATTATACCTTTTGTACTGTTCCTCATCTAATACCTTATGTACATACTCTTTTATGTCTGCGGGCATTAATTTTTCATTGCCATAGGGTTCAAGATTTCCATTTATTCTCATTGTAGGTGGAATTCCAACTGTTATGTGAAGATCTGAAGAATTTAATTCAATTGCCTTTTTTAATAATCTTTCAAATTCTAGCATTTATACATCTCCTATTCCTTTAAAAAAGCTATCCTAGCAAGCTCATCAATGGTGGTAATACCATTTACAACAAGCTCCACACAGGAGTTTTTTAATGTTTTCATTCCGCTATTAATAGCTAAATCCCTTAGTTCATCTGTGCTTTTATTTATCATTATAGAGCTTCTTAATTCTCTATTTATCTCCATTATCTCATATACACCAATTCTTCCAATGTATCCAGAATTGCTGCAGTATGTACATCCCCTTCCCTTATATAGATTCAAATCCCCACTATCCTCCATATCAAGTATGCGTTTTTCCTTTTCACTTGCAGTGTATTCCTCCTTGCAATGAGGACAAATTTTTCTTACAAGTCTTTGAGAAATTACACCTGATATAGATGTTGCAACAAGGTAGGGTTCTATTCCCATATCAACAAGTCTTACAATAGCAGAGGGTGCATCATTTGTATGTATTGAACTCAATACAAGGTGTCCTGTTATTGCTGACCTTATTGCAATTTCAGCTGTTTCACCATCTCTAATTTCTCCAACCATTATAATATCTGGATCCTGTCTTAATATGGATCTTAGCCCTGCAGCAAAGGTTAGACCTGCCTTTATGTTAACATTTACCTGGTTAATACCATCCATCATATATTCCACAGGATCTTCAATAGTGATAATGTTTTTCTCAGCAGTATTCAATTCCTTTAATATGGCATAAAGAGTTGTTGATTTACCACTTCCTGTTGGCCCAGTCACAAGTATAATTCCATAAGGACTTTTTATTATCCTTTCAAGCTTCCTAAGGTTATCCTCTGTCATACCAAGTTTTTTCTTATCCACTAGATAAGAGTCTCTGCTAAGTATTCTTATAACTACTTTTTCACCATAAACAGTGGGAAGTATTGATACTCTTAAATCCACTTCCCTATTGTCTACCTTTGTAAGTATTCTTCCATCCTGAGGTAGTCTTTTTTCAGCAATGTCTAAATTGGATAAAATCTTTACTCGTGTTACTAGTGCAGGCAGGGTTTCCTTTGGTGATTTAAACATTTCTTGAAGCTCTCCATCAACCCTATACCTTATTTTTATATATTTTTCAAATGGCTCCATGTGAATATCACTTGCCCTTGCCTTTACAGCATTTCTGATAATCTTATCTATCATCCTTACTGCAGGTGCATTCTTGACATCCTTACTATTTTCAGACTCTTCAGCTTCTTCCTGTGAATTTGTTTCCTTCGAGAGCTCTTCAGCCGCCTTTTGAACAAATTGCTTTGAATAGTTTTTTTCTATAGCATTTTTTATTTCATCCTTTGTAGCAATAAGCGGTTCAACCTCATATCCTGATGATATTTTTACATCATCTTGAGCAAAAAGATTTAGTGGGTCTGACATAACCACTTTTATTTTGTTATCAATAAATCCTATTGGAATCAATATGTATTTGTTTGCAAGGCTTTCAGGTATTGACTTCACAGCATCATGATCCACATTAATCCTATCAAAATATATCCTTTGAATCCCCAACTGTATTTCTAGAGTATCAATTATATCCTCTTCAGTTACAATTGAATCCTCCACTAATATTTCTCCAAGCCTCTTCCCTGTAATCCTCTGTTTTTTTAATACTGTATCAAGCTGTCCCTGGGTTATCTTCCCTGAATTTAGAAGTAAATCTCCAAGTTTTTTTTTGATGTTCATATCCATGTAATCCCATCCAATCTATCCTTATAAGTATCTTAAAATTATTCCCCTACTTACATCATTAATTCCTTAATAAGACTAAATACATAAAAATATAATTATATTGAGTTTCTGCCTTATATTGCATCTATACTTAATATAATTGCATTTTCAACACAATTTTGCAATAACTATCTTCATCCAAACCTTTACTCATTCTTCATTATTTCACTTGAATAAGCTAAGGATTGTCTTGTCTTTTTTTCAAGAAACCTTATATATTTTGTTGTTGGAAATTCTTGACTTGAAATTGGATCAACAAGTATGGTATGTATACAACATCTGTTCCCACCCACTATATCTGTAAATATTTGATCTCCTATCACACAAGTATTTGTTGGTTTCCCACATAGCCTTTTCAAAGCTCCCATGAACATTATCTTCATAGGTTTGATTCCAAGTGAAAAGAAGCCAACATCCATAATATCCATGAACTTTAACACTCTTTTTTTAGAACTGTTTGAGAGAAGGCATATTTTAAATTCAAGCATTCTAAGCTCCTTAATAAGATTAAAAGCTCTTTCATCTGCTTTCCCACTTCCCCAGGGTACAAGTGTATTATCAATATCAATAATAAGATTCTCAATACCTCTGTTTTTAATTTTTATAAAATCAATTGAATAAATACTACTGACATAATAATTAGGTTTCAAAAGGGTTTTCATGCTTCACCTCAAAATAATACAATATAGTTTATAACTTGATAGGTTTTTGCTAAAAAATTCATATAGTATAATTATATAGTAAATTCACAATATTTAAAATAAATAAATAACTATAAAAAAAACCTGCTATAAAATATTAATATTTCATAACAGGTTTTATTTATTAGCACTGCATTTCTTTTGCAAGCTTCTTTAATGCCTTTTTCTCAATTCTTGATACATATGATCTCGATATACCAAGAAACTTTGCAATTTCTCTCTGTGTTTGAGGGTCCCCGGTCAAGCCATATCTAAGCTTTATTATTAACTTTTCCTTACCCTCAAGAACCTTTTCAATTAGTGTATGCAGCCTTTTTATTGATATTTTGTTTTCTACTTCATCCAATACAGCATCACTCTCTGTCCCAAGAACATCTATTAGACAAATTTCGTTTCCTTCTTTGTCAACACCTATTGGCTCTTGAAGATAAATCTCAAGCTTAGCTTTCTTACTGGATCTTACAAACATTAGTATCTCATTTTCAATACATTTTGCAGCATAGGTTGCCAATCTGTTTCCCTTATTATAGTCAAAGCTTTCAATTGCTTTAATTAATCCTACAGTTCCTATGGAAATCAAGTCATCTGTATCTTTAATTGCAGGATTAAATTTTTTTATAATATGGGCAACCAGTCTTAAATTTCTTGTAATCAATTCATTTTTTGCAAATTCATCACCTGTTTTAAAGGAATAAAACAAATTCCTCTCCTCTTCTTCAGTTAGAGGATGTGGAAATGAGTTCCCATTTGTAATATACCCTACAAGTAAAAAAGCCGCATCAACAAAGTTAACCAGAAATTCTAAAATCAAATTCTCACCCCCCCTAAAAAGCAGAGTCTATGTATATAATATGACCTTTTAGGGAGTTGTGTGCCTGTCTTATTTTTTATATGTTATATTGTTTATAAATATATTTTACCATAATTTACATAATTAAGAAATAGTAAAATTCCACTTTTTGAAAAATATTTTGTCATTTCCTGTTAAATATTGCCATCCATAATTGCTGCGATTTCTTTCACCCTTGCATTCATTATATCGATTGCAACCTTGTTATACCCGCCCTCTGGAATTATAATGTCTGCATACCTTTTAGTAGGTTCTACAAACTGAAGGTGCATTGGTCTAACAACGTTAATATACTGATCAATAACTGATTCAATTGTCCTGCCTCGCTCCTTAATGTCCCTTTGTATTCTTCTCATTATCCTTACATCTGCATCAGTGTCAACAAATATTTTAATATTAAATTTATCCCTAAGCTTTTCCTCTGCAAGAATTAGAATACCCTCAATGATTATAATATTCTTTGGTTCAACTCTTATTGTTTCTTTTCTTCTATTGTGATTTTCAAAGTCATAGATAGGCTTGTCTATGGCTTTACCATCCTGAAGCATTTTTAAATGCTCTAGGAGAAGCTCCGTATCAAAGGCATCCGGGTGATCATAGTTTGTTTTAATTCTTTCTTCATAGGACAGATTACTTTGATCCTTATAGTAGGAATCCTGTTCAATTACTGCAATACTATTCTCCGGAAGGCATCCATATACTTCCTTAGCTACTGTACTTTTACCAGATCCAGTTCCACCTGCTATTCCAATTAAAATTGGTTTACTCATATTACTCCCCCTTTTCCTTAACTAACATATCGTATTGCTTTAACTGTTTTTCAGCCTTTATTTTATATATCATTTGTGGATGAGGTGCAACATCAATTTCTTCTCCCTCTTCATTCCACATATCATTTAAAACCATACAATAATTTTCTCCGACTGGGGTTAAAACTTCAACTTCTTCTCCCTTGAATACCCTATTCCTCTGTTCAATGGTTGCGATTTTTAAATTATCATCATAATCAACTACAAGTCCCACAATATCATGACTTCTTATATAGGAGGAATTATCATATACCTGAGTTTTAGGTTTTCCATAATAAAATCCTGTAGAAAACTCCCTGTGGCTTGCCTTTGACAGTTCCTCTATCCACTTAGGGTTGAACTTATAATTATCTCTATCCTTAAGATAGCTGTCAATAGCTTCTCTATAAGCCTTAATTACCGAAGCAACATAATAGGAGCTTTTCATTCTACCCTCTATTTTAAAACTTGTAATACCACTATCTACTAAATCTGGTATATGCTCAATCATACAAAGATCCTGTGAATTCATTATATATGTGCCTCTTTCGTCCTCATCTATTTCAAAGTATTCACCAGGTCTCTTTTCTTCTACAAGATGATATTTATATCTACATGGATGGGCACACGCTCCTCTATTTGCATCCCTGCCTGTCATATAATTGGAAAGTAAGCATCTCCCAGAATATGCCATACACATTGCACCGTGTACAAAGGCTTCTAATTCTAGATCGACTGGGATTTTTTCTCTGATTTCCTTAATCTCTTTTAAAGAAAGCTCTCTTGCAAGAACAATTCTTTTTGCCCCCATTTTATGATAAAATTCACATGTTTTATAGTTTGTATTGTTTGATTGGGTACTAATATGCACCTCAAGGTTTGGTGCAACTTCTCTTACTATTGAAAAAACACCAAGGTCAGATACTATTACAGCATCTACACCTATGTCATATAACTGTTTTATATATTCCGGCATTCCAGCCAAATCTGAGTTATGTGCAAATATATTTACAGTTACATAAATCTTCTTTCCCCTTTCATGGGCAAATTTCAAGCCTTCTATCATTTTTTCCTTATCAAAATTATCTGCCTTAGCCCTAAGACTAAAGACTTCTCCACCAATGTATACTGCATCTGCACCATAAATTATTGCTACTTTCAATTTTTCAAGATTTCCAGCAGGTGCTAGTAATTCAACCTTATTCATAAAATCCCTCCTAATCGAAATCATTACTCTAGCTTACAGCTAAGTGATATTCCATCTCCTATAGGTAAAACAACGGTTTCCAATTCTCTCATACTTGAAACATGTGTTAAGTATTTTCTCATTCGCTTTACTATTGTAATTTTTCTTCTTATTAAGAGCTTGTTAGTAGCAACCATACCTCTAAATAGTACATTATCACATACTAAAAGTCCATTTACCTTTAAATGGCTTAAGCACATAGGAAGAAAATGGTCATAGTGCCCCTTTGCAGCATCTAAAAAAACCATATCAAACTCTCCCTGTATATCCTCTAGTGCTTCAAGAGCATCTCCAAATACAATATTAATATTTTTCTCAAATCCAAGCTGTTTTATATTTTCAAGGGCAAGGCTCTTCATTTCCTCGTCCCTCTCAATTGTAACTATCTCACAATCATTACCTGCAGCTTCAGCCATTAATCCTGCAGAATATCCAATAGCAGTCCCAATCTCTAGTATCCTTTTAACTCTATGGGATTTGATTAAAACCTTCAAAAACTGACCAACCTCAGGATGGATTATTGGCACATTCTTTTCTACTGCATAATCCTCCATAATCTTAATATAACCCTGTTTTTCCGGAATTAATCCTCTAACATATTCTTCTATATAATCATGGGATATATTACTCATATTTACCTCCGATACAAAATTAATACATGGAACTAAAAACCCTCTCCATGTATTAATTCTTATATAGTATTAATTTACTACTTTAACTGATTTTTATACTTTAAAAAATCATTATAATTCCTTGCAAAATTGTGACTTCCATCTCCATCATATTTCTTAAGCACAAAATACAAATAGTCTACATCTGCAGGTTCTAAGGCAGCAACTAAGGAATCTCTCCCTGGACTGCAAATTGGTCCTAAAGGAAGACCACTATTTAAATAGGTATTATATGGAGACTCAATTTCTAGGTCTTCATAAAGCAATCTTTCCTTATTAGTACCAAGTATATATTGTATAGTTGCACAGGATTGGAGCTGCATGTCTATTTTTAGCCTATTATAAAACACAGCTGCAATAATTGGTCTTTCTGACTCAACCTTTGCTTCCCTCTCAACTATTGAAGCCATAATAATCAAATCATCAAGTCTTCTATCCCCTAGCTTGCCAGAGATTTCCTCATCAAATATTTCTTGAAATCTTCCAAGCATTTTATCAATTATTTCGTGTTCAGTAGTTCCTGATTTAAACTCATAGGTATCAGGAAACAAATATCCCTCAAGGCGGTTAGGTCTATCCTCAGGTATACCCTTTAGAAAATCATATTCAAACTCACCATTTTGAGCTTCATTAATAAATACCTCTTCTTTTGCTATTAACCCCTTATCA
>JARDZI010000488.1 GCA_029240935.1 Clostridiales bacterium | reverse complement strand
CATTAAAAACGCAGTAGAAAATATCCCTCTGAGGAAATCAGCAATAATCTTAGTAAAACCTCCTACTTTCCTTAAGCTTACCAATCCTGTAAGCATATGCTCAGGAACATCATCAAGCTTCTGAGCATTTAATATATAATTGTTCCATAGTACTCCAAGCATTAAAAATTCGAGTAGATATTCATTTCTTCCCCTTAATTTCTCGTATCCCATCTTTTTTACAAATGACATATAATCCTCAATAATTCTGCTTGAATTTATATCAATAGTATTAACTACTTCATCTGTAAAGATGGAAATATCATTATAAAACTTATTAGAATTATCCCGATTTGCCTTTAAATCATATGTTACTATATCCATTGAACATACCCCTTTATGTATTGTTAATAATAAAATTATAGATAACATTTGTTTGTAATTCAACTATTATTTAGAAAACAGTTTGGTTTAAGAAGTACATATAGTTGAAAACACTTAGTAACTGTCCCTACTTATCCCCAGGTTGGATTATCAAATTTTATAGTATATGTCCCTATTCTTGCCCCCATCATGATACACTTAAAATATGATTGGAATAATACCTTAATTAGAATATAATATGATTAATGATAATCGTTTTTCTATAATTTGAAGGGGGTTAAAACATGAAAGTATACATAAGTGCTGATATTGAAGGAATTACTGGTGTGACAAATTGGGATGAGACTAATAGAACAAAGGGAGATTACCCATATTTCGCACAACAGATGACTTCCGAGGTTATGGCTGCATGTGTTGGAGCAAATGAAGGTGGAGCCAAAGAAATATTAATAAAGGATGCCCATGGTTCTGCAAGAAACATAAGTATTCTTGATCTACCTGAGAATGTAAGGATTACACGAGGATGGAGCAGACATCCATTTCTTATGATGCAGGAGCTTGACTCAAGTTTTGATGCAGCAATGATGGTTGGATATCATTCCTATTCAGGTTCTGGGGAGAACCCACTAGCCCATACATTAGATGATACTGTTGCATTTATAAAAATAAATGATATATATGCAAGCGAATTTTTAATTAATGCCTATACAGCTGCTCTTTGTGATGTTCCTGTAGTATTTGTTAGTGGGGATGAGGGACTATGTAACCACATAAAACAAATAAATGAAAACATTACTACTTTGGCTGTAAAAAAAGGTTCTGGTAGCTCTACAACTAGTATTCATCCAGGACTTGCCTCTAAGCTTACAGTTGAAAAGGTTCAAGCAGCTCTGAAAGGTGACTTAAGCAAGTGTAAACTTACATTACCTAAAAGCTTTAAGGTAGAAATATCCTATGTTAACCATTACAATGCGTATAAGGCATCCTTCTATCCAGGTATGAAGCAAACTTCTCCTACAAATGTTATATTTGAAACTGATGACTACTTCCAGGTACTTTGTGCTTTCTCCTTTGTAATATAAGTTATATTAATTTTGAGCCAAATAGTACATAGCAGTATTTTGAACTGCTAAATATAAGGATTCAAAATACTACAACCTAATATTGAAACAAGTTAAAGCCCATAATGGATGCAATTCCAGTATGGGCTTATTTTTATATCCATATTGCAATTTCACTTACTAAACATGGAAAATTTATAATTTTTTAAAACAATTATTGACTGTCCCCCTATCCAGCCCATGTTCCAAATTTGCAATTTCTCGAAACAATTTCTGACCGTCCCCTAATCTGACCCAATCTGGTCACTCTTTTGGCTAACTTTTTTAATAGCTCATAGGTCACTACTTTCTCTAAATTTTTTTGGCTAACTTTTTTTAATAGCTCATAGGTCACTACTTTCTCTAAATTTTTTCAAGTGTCTTAATGGTGTAAATTGCATTAATTCCTTTTCTCAAATAATTCTCTTTTAATCCGCTGTTTGTAATTTCTAAGTAGCTGTCCCTGTTCACTCTACTTTCTAGTTGCTATTTCTAAGTAGATGTCCCTGGTTGCCTTATGTATATATTTTTCAAATTTGCAAATGCTACATACAAAAAAATAAATATTTATAAGTGGGGTGTGAATTATGGATAAAAATAATGATTTTTTTGCCTATGAATTTAAGGAAGCTCCTATGCCCTATTGGATTGCATCTACGCCACAAACCGATTATCCAGAGGTAACTGAGGACTTAAGTATCGATATTGCAATAATTGGAGGGGGGATGACAGGAATTACCTCCGCATATCTTTTAAAAAAGCAGGGCTTTAAGGTAGCAATAATAGATGCAGATAGAATTATACAGGGCACTAGTGCACATACTACAGCTAAAATCACATCACAGCATGGACTGATTTATAATAAAATATTGAGCAGCTTAGGTAGAGAGCATGCAAAGCAGTATGCTGATTCTAATGAATCTGCTATTGGCTTTATTGCAGACCTTATAAAAGAAAAGAACATAAACTGTGACTTCTCCTGGCAGCCTGCTTATGTTTATACTCAGGATGCCAATTATGTAGATAAAATTCAAAAGGAAGTAAAAACCGCTTCAGAGCTTGGTATTAAAGCATCCTATCTTGAGGAAATTCCTCTTCCCTTTAAAATAAAGGCTGCTGTTCGCTTTGATAACCAAGCACAATTTCATCCTAGAAAATATCTTCTTGAACTTCAAAAAGAAATTCCTGGTGATGGAAGCTATATATTTGAAAACACAAGAGTAATGGATGTTAAGGAAGGTAAACCCTGTACAATTACTACTGAAAAGGGAAAAAAGGTTACTGCTCTAAAGGTAATAATTGCCTCTCACTATCCCTGTTATGATGGCAGAGGTATGTACTTCACAAGACTATATCCTGAAAGATCCTATGCCCTTGCTATAAAAGCAAAGGAAAAATTCCCTGGCGGAATGTATATAACTGCTGAAAAACCAGGACGCTCTCTAAGGTTCACCCCCTATGAGGATAGTGAACTTATTCTTGTTATTGGTGAACACCATAAAACAGGACAGGGAGAGGGCTTTAATAAGCATTATATTAATTTAAAGCAATTTGCAATGGACACCTATACAGTTGAAAGCATTCCCTGGAGATGGTCAACACATGATTATACAACACCTGATGGTGTTCCCTACATTGGTAACTTAACCTCTCAAACCCCTGATGTTTTTGTTGCAACAGGTTATGGGAAATGGGGAATGACCACAAGTACATTAGCTTCAATAATTTTAAAGGATTTAATAACTACAGGAAAGAGCCAATGGGCTGATGTTTACAAACCATCAAGGTTTACCCCAGCTGCCTCTGCTGCTACAATGGTTAAGGAAAATGCAGATGTTGCAAAGCACCTAATTAAAGGCAAGCTTAGTATTCCTCCAAACAATGTTCTGATAGAAAATGGAGAAGGAAAAGTTATTGACGTTGACACTCAAAGGTCAGGTGGGTATAGAGATGAAAAGGGTATTCTCCATATTATTGATACAACTTGCACTCACATGGGCTGTGAGCTCAACTGGAATAATGCAGAGAAATCCTGGGATTGTCCATGTCATGGATCAAGGTTTACCTATGATGGGGACATAATAGAAGGACCAGCTGTACATAAATTGAAGCATATTACAGATGGGAAAAATGAAATAGATCCAAATATTTTTTAAAAACTTAAACCATCATACTTGCTAAATAATTACATGCAAATATGATGGCTTTTTCTAGTATATAGTTATAGAGAATTCTAGTATAATAGTTATAAGTACATAGGCAATAATTATACCTAGAGTGCAAATAAAATAAAATTAGGAGGCGAATATGAAACTTTTTAATAGTTTTAAAAAAATGCTTTTTTCTCTTTATCAAAGTATTAAACGTTTTCCTGTAACACTGTTTTTAGCTTTAACAGTAACTGTTTT
>JARDZI010000126.1 GCA_029240935.1 Clostridiales bacterium | reverse complement strand
TCTATCCATGATTACTTTTGCTAATTGTGCCTGTTCATGTCCAGGCATTTTATCAGGGAGTGTTCTGTATTCAGGAAATATCTTTATAGCCATATCCTCTCCAAGTTCTTCATTGATACTTCGGTAAACTTGATAAAACTTGAAAATTGCCATTATTACCACCAGTCCATTCTTCTTATTTAATATGCAATTTATTTTATAGGTATATAAATCAAACAAGCTTAAAGCCCCTTGTTATAAACCTTGGTTCCATATCAATCTCTTCCTTTCTTATTATAATATACTGATTATTCAAGGTTATTTTCGTGAATATATCGTGTACATTACTTAACCTACGATATCTTCCAGGGGTAATACCAAACATCTTTACAAAAGCTCTAATAAACGTTTCTTCTGCACTAAATTGATAATCAAGGGCTATATCTATAACCCTCTTATCAGTTGACAATAACTCATATGCCGCTTGGTTTAATCTTCTTCTGCGAATATAATCCATAACAGAATATCCTGTGGTTATCTGAAACATCCTATAAAAATGCGGCACTGAGGAATAGGCTTGCTCTGATACATTTATTAGACTAATATCTTCCTTTAAATTGTTTTCAATAAAATCAATTGATTTCTGAATTCGTGAGAAATAATCCATTTTCATCCCCCCTTAACCTTAAGAATAGTATAATAGATAAGAAAAAAATAAATTGACTTTTCTTATCTTCTTATTGCTCAACTCGCTAAAAAACTAGCTGTTGCTCTACTTTATTCAAAAACCACTCCTTTAATGGAGTGGTCTAATTCTTCCTGCTTATATTATACTTCTATTTCTAATATTTACATTTTTCTACTTATTTTTTTATAATACTTTAAAATAATATTTGATGGAAATAAGTGCTGTTCAAATAAAATAATCATTGCTAAACCAGCTTCAACAACCCCTATAATAAAAAATAAAACATGCAAAAAAGCAATTTCTCTAAGCATTATGCATTGGACAACAATCCAAATAACTAAAGCCCAACTAAAAACACTGCTAATATATCCTTGAAATCTTGATTTAAATAGCATTGTAATAGCACTAATAAGATTTCCAAGACCAATTATAGCAAATAAAATAATCCCGGGTATTAAAAAATTGTTGAAGGGAGAATTTCTCAACATATCAACTGGTGCACCCATTGGAGCCTCTGGATTAAGAATAGCAGCCAAACCTCCAGCCATGCCCCCTATTCCTACAAATGCATGTAATACAAAAATTAACCCATATATTTTTTTCATATCCCATTTCCCCCTATATATTAGTAACCTCCATTATTTAAGAACTATTTGCATCTATTATAGATTACTAAGTACTTTTTTAATTTCTTGAACAATAAAAATTGAATCCTCTTGCTCTAATAATCTAAAATATAAGCTTCTTAAAAATCCCTTTATATTGACCATCAAATGAAATTTCTCAATGTGATTCCCCTCTGGATTTTTAACCTTAAATCCCTGAAGCCATTTTATTATTTCTAAGTCACTAAGTAATCTTCTATTCAGAGCATTCTCCACTGGAGTAACCATTCTTTCACTTTCTTCATCTATATATACATAATATCCTATACATACCTTAGCTTTTATAGTATTCAATATATCCATTAAATCTGCTGCCCTAAAGCAAGTGCATTGAACTAGTTCATCTAAAGCATCTGCAGTATGAGCTGCTGAATGAGCCCAGCCCTTTATCTCAACATATCCTCTTACATCCTGCTCATTGATCATATATTCGACGAGCGTATCCTTTACCTCATATAGCAGTTCATCTGATAAGAAATTTTCTTCCCTATGCTTATTTATAATAAGAGCAACATTTAGTGCTGAAAAGGTTCTCTTAAAAACAGCATCCTCATCCTTATCACCTAATTTATAAAAAAGATGTTCCTCATCTAGACTGATATTTAGTAAATTTTTAAGCTCTTCAAAGGTAAATCTGTTCTTTGAAACCCAATAAAATAATGTGCTATATATTAAATCATCTCGAAGTTCAGAGTCCAATGAACCTATGTTTTCCAACATTTCTAGTCCCATTAGATAATAGTCCTCATTTTTCTCTAATAAATGGTCATTACTACTAATTCTAATTAACCTTTCCTTTAATAGATTTTCCTTATCAGTCATATTACCCCTCCCATTTACCCCACTTTTATAAAGTTCTATCTTTTCTTAATTATAATATTGTATAATAATAGTAACAAGTTATTTTTATTATAATATTAGAGTGGGTGATAAAATGAAGGTATTACTTATTAATGGAAGCCCAAGGGCTAAAGGATGTACTTATACTGCCCTATATGAAGTCTCAAGGTCGCTGGAAAAAGAGAATATTCAAACGGAAATCTTTCATGTTGGAAACAAACCAATTCGTGGATGTATGGCTTGCGGTGGATGTTCTAAAAACGACTCTGGTAAATGTGTATTTAATGATGATACTGTTAATGTGGCTTTAGAAAAAGCAAAAGAGGTTGATGCATTTGTATTTGGCTCTCCAGTACATTATGCAAGTCCATCAGGCTTAATGACCTCTTTTCTAGATAGATTTTTCTATGCAGGAGATGGTTTTCAATATAAGCCTGGTGCAGCAGTAGTAAGCTGTCGTCGTGGTGGTGCCACAGCAGCCTTTGAACAACTGAATAAATATTTTACTATTTCAAATATGCCTATTGTATCCTCTCAATATTGGAATATGGTTCATGGAAATACTCCTGAGGAAGTAAAACAGGATTTAGAGGGAATGCAAACAATGAGAACCCTAGGTAAAAACATGGCTTGGCTTTTAAAATCCATAGAGGCAGGTAGAAAAGCAGGAATTCAATTGCCAGAAAAGGAACCAAGAGCAGCAACAAACTTTATACGCTAGCATTTTGACATATATGTGCCAATTAAATAGTAAGTGATATTGTAAATATATGTTAGTAACAGGTTCATGAATATTAATTCATGAACCTGTTACTTTGAAACATAATATAATCTGTTGCATACAATATAAAGCTGCCTCGCTACTGACCTAAAACACTATGTTTATTTATATATTACCTTAAATCCGTTGCCTGCACTTACAATCCCTATACCTAAGGCATCAGTTAATTGTTTAAGAGTCCTAAGATCATTTATATACTTAATGTTATTTTTGCTAATTAATTTTTCAATTACTTTTATTATATCTTTCTTTTCATCAGTATTTAAAGTAATACTATTATTAATACACTCTCTATTAATATAGACTAAAGTAGTCCATATCTGCTCCTCTGTAATATTATTTATATCCATCAGTACCCATGTAAAATCCTTCTTTCTTGCATTTACTGGGTATGCCTCCTTGAAAAACTCTATAAAGTAATTCACTGGCTTTGGATCCTTTTCTTTAACATACTTTCCAAGCTGTGATTTTAGACTGTTTTTTAGATACATCATTGTATTAGGTTTTATTGAATCTTTTAATCCCTCTATGTGCTCATAAATATAATTGTATGTATCCTTAATCTGCTCCTCGTTTACATTTTCCTTCTTGAGCACCCTTGATATATCAATATATTCCAGGATATTTTTCTTACTATTAAGCTCCTTATTATATAGCTTTCCCCAAATTTCAATTGCAGTTAATTCTTTGAGTTCATAGTTATTTGACAAAACTTCTTTATCCATATATACACCTTTCCTTTTTAAAACTTCCTAATTCCTATTTACCCATACGTACTTCATAAAAATACTGTACAATCGGGTGCTTTGTTTTCATCTTCTCTTTCATATTTAAAAGCCGCTTTTTCCCAACTCGTCTATCCACCAAAGCAAATATATTCATTAGAATATCCCTGCTCTCTAGACAATCCTCTATGGAACCTGATAAAAAATTGTTTGCAGCAGTATAAAAATCTGATTTACTTAATATTCCCTGTGCGGACAATATTTCCTTTGCACAGACAGATATTTTGCGATTCTTTGCAATCACTGCCAATCGTTCCTCAGGGATTGCCCCACCTGAGCCCTTTCTTACACCTTCAATATCTTCCTCACTAACTGAAATTTTAATATCCAAGTCATTCTTTATTTCCTGCTCTGTCTGATACCACCTAATCATGTTAGTCCTGTCATTCATATTGAAGACTTCCTTTTTATCAACTGTAATATAGCATTGTCCTATTTTATCAGGTAAATAACGATAACTTGTAGAACGATATTCCACCCTTCCAATTAACGTAGGGCAGAGAAAGCTCTCCAATTGTTGTTTCATTTTGCTCCAGATCATTTAAACCCCCTATAGTTCTTAGTGTATTGCTAGTTTACATTGGTATAAAGTTTCTTTTGCTTTATATAAAGTATACTCCTTTATTCTTAGCCATAAATACATTATTATATTTTTGTTTTGTTTAGTCAAATATTACGTATAATAATTTTTTTGATTCTATAATAAAGTACAAATCAGGATAAACTATATTATATGGAAAAACAATGACATACTAGGGAAAGGTGGTGACTCATATGGATAAACAGGAAAAGCTGCTAAACTCAACTGAAAAACTAAAAAGTGATCTTGATTTTTTTAAACAGGAACTAAAGCCTCAAATTACAAATAAAAGCAATGACGATTTCAAAATAGCCATTAAAAGGGTTGATAAAAAAAATGACCTGCCTGGTATCTCCGCAAAATTGGGTGGGGATATAGATACTATATAAATCTATTTAAAGCCACGACAAAAATGCTGTGGCTTTGACAACAAGCATAATTATATGAAAGCCATGAAGCGAAAACCTGAAGTTCTCTCATGGCTTTTTTGTATACCTTTTATTTAAGACAACTATATGATACAAAACTAGTTGCAGAGAATCCGCCTTCTCATCAATTCAAATATACATTCCAGAGCCAAATTTAAGTTTCCTATTTGGCAATTATGGGAGGCATTTTCTTCCTTTGGCTTAAAATAGTGATAAAACAATAAATGGTGAAAATTACATATCGTGATAATCCTAGCTAGCTGGTCCTAAAGTATCCCGTGAAGCTCATTTTCATATTCGGTATAACAGTTTTATGCTTGATATATTACTAACATAGCTATTTAAAAAGGTCAGTATACTAAAGTAAATAATCCAGCCCCTAATTGGTGTTTACTTTTCTCGTGGAATAATTTAACATTAAGATATGAATAGAGAAGTTTGGGTTTGAAAAAATTTATAATAAGGAGAAGTGGTAAATATGTTTCAAGTTATAATACTTTTCTTATTATGCATACTGTTGGCTGGACTATGTGCTGTATCAATCTTTAGAAACTTTCTTTCCCAATATAAAGTGAGTGGGAACGGGTTTGTAACAATACTGGTATTGCTACTATTAATTACAACACTTTTATATTCTCTTGGAGGTATTTTAGGAACATCTTTTTTGCAGGAAGCAATAATAAATATAAATTCATCCCCTGATCTTTCTGCCAAAGAACTTGAAGCTTTAAGACAATCCGTTAAATCATCTCCAGGGTACATTATCAGGTATCTTGGAATTGGATATGCTTGTTTCGCAGCTCATATTGGCCTCATTAAAATAATTCAATGGAGAGTGGATAGTAGCATCAAGAAAAATGTCGATAAGAGATGGAAACTTTAAATGAAACTAAAAGCATATGTATTTCCATATTCTGTGTTGGTTATAAAATAAAGTCAGCCTGCCTACTACATGCAAACTGACTTTACATATTAATCAATTATACTGTCTCTCCTATTTATGGCAAGGTTCACCGTATCAGCTCAATTACATATTATACACTTAATCTTTTTAATAAGGATTTCTTCCATTCCTTCAGTTTAGATATATCATGTCTTAATCCATATATTCCCACAAAATAACCAGCAAAGACTATGCCAATTAAAAATCCTTGTAAAACATCTGGCACAGGCATAATCCCCTTTGTAAAAAAGTATATCCCTGATGCTAATACTCCAATAAATAATGGCTTATTGGTTTTATAGTTCCTGTTCATATCTCTCACATCCTTTTTTCATATATTTTATAAGCAATTAAGTATGCTATCAAAAAAACAAAAACCATACTTAAAAGTATTTTAACTAAAACAGGGTAAAAAAGTCCTCCAATGAGTCCTAATGCATATAATGCAATTAGTAATACAATTGCCGCAACCCGAAGTGCCTTGCTACTGATTTCCTGTATTCTTTCATCCGTGTTACTCAATCTACTTTCTTTCAATTTTTCTTCGTCAGCTAATATCAATTTATTCTTTATCCATAAAATAACTGAAGCTACTATGAGCCCAACCCCAATACCTGAATAGACCCCAAGCATTTGTTCATTTATTGAAACTGTCCACATATTTTCAGGCAACAGAGCAGCTACTAATGTAATAATTCCTATCACAAATAGTAATATCATTCTTTTCATTCTTGCTCTTATTACCTTTTTATACTCTTCATTATTATTTGCTTTACAACTACAAAACAATTCTTTCATATATTTTCATCCTCCTTATCAAATATAAATATTTCCTCAATTGAAACCTCAAAAAACTGGGCAATTTTATGTGCCAATACAAGTGATGCTTTATACTTTCCATTCTCAAGTGATATAATCGTTTGCCTTGTGACATTTACTGCATCGGCAAGTTCGTTTTGTGTAACTTTCCTTGCCTTTCTTAATTCTTGTATTCTTGTTTGCAATTTATAACCCCTTTCATATAGTATAGTAAGCTTTACATTTATAGTATAGTTTGCTTTACATTCAGTGTCAAGCATTATTTGAAATAATAGTGATACATTTATATATCTTTCCTGTGGAAAACAAGCTCAGATTACCAATTTAAAATAAAAGCAGCCCATGAAAATGCCGTAAATAAGCCATCTTCAAGGGCTGTTCTATTTATTTCTTCTCTATCAGCACGACTGTTTCAACATGTGTTTTGATAGAAAAATGATACTAAAACACATTAATATTGATTTTACGTAAAGATGTACCCCTATAGTAAGGGGGTAGTTAAAGCATTTATGTTTACACTTTTACGCAATAATAATCATTTATCTCCCAGTTTCAATTTAAGCACCGGAAACTAATCCTCTGTTCTTTTTAGCATTTTTTCTTTTTCAACTACTGCTTGTTCATATCTTGCAATTTTATAATCTAGGCGTTCCAGTGTTTTCTTCATATCTTCTATTCTTGCTATAAGTTTCTCACGCTGCTCGATTAAGAGTTCTTTTCTTCCCTCAATAGTCTCATCACCTTGTTGAAACAACGCAACATATTCAATCAATACTTCAATGGGAAGTCCCGCGTTTCGCATACATTTAATAAATTCAATCCATCTGCAATCCTCTGACTTATAATCCCTTACTCCACTTTTATTTCGATTAACACTTGGAATCAGTCCGATGCGTTCATAGTAGCGGAGTGTATCCTGTGAAAGATCAAATTTTTTACTTACTTCTGTAATTGTCATGGAATTTCACCTCCTATATGGGATATTATAACTGTTTATTTACCAAATAGTTCAACCGCCTTCTTCATTTTATTAATAATATCCACACCAAATGGACAGTTTTTCATACATAGCCCGCATTCTATGCACTCACTTGCATGCTGTTCTAACAACTCATAATGATTCTTTAAGGTTTCAGGAACAGTCTCCTGAATCAAGGCTAAATCCAAATATTTATTTACTGCTGCAATATCTATACTTTTGGAACAGGGTGCGCAATGCCCGCAATACATACAATGTCCACTAAATGAAGTCCTTGGAGCATTTGAAAGAACCCCACTATAATCCTTTTCTTTATCACTTGCGGTAACATAGGAAGTTGCTGCAAGAATTTGTTCCCTATTGGATACACCAACCATTACAGAAGCAACTGACGGTCTGGTTAAACAGTAATGTAAGCACTGCACCGGGGTCAGTGCCTTCCCAAAGGGTGATTGCTTGTCGCCTAGAAGTACACCTGCAGCATATCCTTTCATGACAGTTAAAGCAACTCCAACATTTTCACAAGTTCTGTATAGTTTGTCTCGTTTTGAATCAATACCTTCATAGGTCCTGTCTTTAAAAGTGCTTTCCTCAAATAGTTCGTACACATCCTCAGTGGCTGGCAGCATATCATAAGCAGCATTTATACTGAATAAAATTACATCAATTATTCCTGTTTTCACTGCTCTAAAAGCAATATCGGTATTATGTGTTGACATTCCCAAGCACTTAATAACCCCTTTTTCCTTTAATTTCCTTGCATATTTAATTATTTCTCCGTTAAAGATACTATCAAAATCTTTATCATCATCAACATAATGAATCATCCCTATATCCACGTAATCAAGTTGCATTCTGGTCAAAAAGTCTTCATATGCCCTTACAACTTCATTAAAATCTCTAGTACGACGATATTGCCCATTATCCCAGGTAGAACATAGATGTCCTTCAATAATAAAGCTATCCCGTGGATATTTGCTTAAGATTCTGCCAAGGTTGCTTCTAACCTCAGGATTTGAATTATATATATCAATAAAATTAATACCTTCTTTGAATGCACAATCAATAATCGCTTCGCATTCCTCATAACTTTTATTTTCAAATCCTTCACCACCGATACCAATAGCACTAACTTTAATTCCCGTTCTTCCTAAAACTCGATATTCCATATTATACACCTCACAATTAAGCATACCACTTGGAGTTAACTCCAAGTCAAGAATTTATATTAACGATTTATATTAACAATTTATAGGAATACCCTTAAATTTAACTACACTCTATTATAGATGAATAACAAAAAATCCGGCTAAGGTGAAAGCACTCCAACCGGTATATCCTATCTAGATGAAATACTTAGTTTTTAAGTATGCAGGTTGATAAGACCCTGTATAAGAAGTTTCTAACTATACTATTTTAGAAAACCTTTTATTAGGTTCCTTAAATCCATAATTTAAGAAAAATAAGAAAAATGCCAAGCAATCTTTTATATAAACGAATTGACTTTTTATAAAAAATATAGTATATTTACAAAGAATTAAATAATTAACTCAAATGAACGACACATGTGGTGCTTTGCACGTAAATCTGATTACGGTACAAAAGCCCCTGCTGTGTCTTTTTTTGTTGTCTAAAAGACAATAACAGGTATTTGAAAAAAAGAAAGGAAGGTATTTTTATGCCAACGACAAAATTTCAGAAAGTAGTTTTTGCTTTTTTAACCGTGGTAATAACGGTCCATTTATTCGTGTTCTATAATCTTTCAATTGAAATGGGCGGTATGTCCAATCATGTATTTATGGCCTCCCACAAAGTAGTGTTAATTGAGTTTGCATTTGCATTTTTACTTGAAATATTTATTGCAGGTCCCCTTTCAGAAAAATTGGCTTTCCGTGTTGTAAATCCGAGAGAGGCTAAGCCATATGTAATCACAACTGCAATCATATGTGCAACAGTAGGCTTAATGTGTCCAATGATGACTTTTGTGGCAACTATTATGTATAATGGTATAACCATAGAGTTCCTTGCACAATGGATGCAGAAAATAGTGATCAATTTTCCATTTGCATTTTTTACACAGTTGTTTTTCATATAGCCCTTTGTAAGATTTGTTTTCAGTAACATTTTTAAAAGTCAGCTAAATAAGGAAAACCATCATGCGGTAAATGAAGTTGCGTAAATATAG